>JBGTHE010000491.1:0-4608 GCA_041746335.1 Lysobacterales bacterium
CTAAAGGCCAATGGCCGCAGGAGTACGGGGTGAAGGGACCCCAGATCGGGGAGAGTTATTGGGCTCATCTGCTGGCGCCGTTTAAATCAACCAAGCCGCCCGAGCGAAGTGATTCAAGCGGCACTGACCGCATGGCTGAGAATACTGACCGACCAAGTTACGCTTTAGCCGACTTACCCCTGCCGCAGGCCGGTGACAATACCGATTCAAAGGCCTGGCCACTTTCGTGACTTCCGTCCCAATATCTCAGACTGAGTCCGGCCTGCTCCGCTGCCAAACGAAGCGAAGTCTCTGAAAAGTAGGTGATGTGTGCGGGCACATGCAGGTAGGCGTAGTTCAGCCACGGCTCCAGGCCCTGCTCCGGCAGCCAGCCCGTGGGGCGCGCTGGTGCTGTGACAAAAATCACACCGTCCGGGGCCAGCATTCCAGCCAGGATTTTCAAAGTATCCAAAGGATCCGGGACATGCTCTATAACGTGAGTCATTGATATCGCGTCGTAACGCTCTGGATGCTGGGCGCAGAAGTCTTCGAGCGAACCGACAAAATATTCGTCCACCCACGCACATACATCCTTACATTCCGCGCTGATGTCTTGCGCAAAGGTGGTCGAATCCTGATTGATGTTTTTCATAGCCCTCGACACCCATGACAAACCAGCGCCTACTTCAAGTAATCTGAACCGCTCGCCCTGCCGCAGATTGAAATGTCGTTCTATGCAACTCCCATAATATTGCAACATCGATTCAACTCGATGTGGATCAGTGTATTCCGCAGATGCGAACTGTCCTGCGCCATACATGACCTCAAAATCTCTTGCATCCGGCAAAGGATCCAAATAAACCACATCCGCCTTTTCGCAATAAACCAGGTTGAAGTTGCTGCTGGAATAAGCACCGCCCTGGGTCACAGCAACGGGCCCGAGGCACTGCAAAGCCTTCCCACGGGAACCGCTTACGGGACAAGGGCGTAATTCAGGATTGAACGAATTGCTGATATCGTCAGCCATTTTCTTAAAAGGCTCACAGACAAGGTCTTGAGGGATGGATGAAAGACTCACCTTACCCTTTTTTGGTAAGGAAGATCAATCAGCGGACTTGCAATCGGGTATTCGTCGCAGTTTCAATCTCGAGTGTTAAAAGCTGCGTTACTTGGGAGCGTGGTTGGTGGGTCCTATGAGCAGTTGGCAATCAGCGCCCAGCTACAGCCGCTGGCGAATGAATTCCCCACCTTTCATGATCACGGAGAAATTCTGCTCTGGCTTCGTCATGACATGAATATCGTCCAGCGGATTCCGGTCGATGACAATCAGATCGGCGTGCGCACCGACGGCCAGACAACCCACTTCTCCGGATTTCTTCATGATTTCAGCATTGATACTCGTCGCTGAGCGCAACAAGTCGATGGGCTTGACGATATCGGCACGGAATTCAAACTCCCGACTTTGCATGGGGTGAAAGCGTTCTTCGAAAAGATCGGTACCCATGCCCATGCGTGCGCCGTTGCGATACAGGTACTCGAGCGAATGGTACGCCTGGTCCCTGACTTCACTCGCCTTGGCGAGGCTTACGGACTTCATGCCCATTTCGGCCCCATGTAACGTGATCTGTTCCAGCACGGCCAACGTTGGCACGGCATAGGCCTTGCCGTCAGCCTTTGCGATCAGCTTAGCGGTGTCTTCAGTGATCATGGTGCAATGATCGATCGAGCGCACACCGGTTTTCAGGCAGCGGCGGGCACCTTCATCGGAATGGCAATGGGCCACCACGTACTTACGCCGCGTGCTGGCCTCGTACACTGCCGCTTCAATCTCCTCGTCGGTGTATTGCGGCATCCAAACCGGATCGGTTGGTGAAGCCACGCCGCCGGAAATGAACACCTTGATGTGATCGGCGCCCTTGCGCAGCTCATTGCGGCAGAATTTGCGCACCGCATCGGCCCCGTCAACAATTTCGGCAAAGGTCATATTGGCCGTGCAACCGCAAACGTCGTCGCGCTGCTCAGCGGGCCGCATGTCGCCATGACCGCCGGTTTGCGAGAGCGCCTTGCCACCGTGAAAATACCGCGGGCCCTTCATCAGGCCCTGACGAATAGCCAGCTGCAGGCCAATCTCACCGCCGGCCGGATCACGCACGGTGGTATAGCCTCGCGACAGTGTTCCTTCCAGCAAGCGCGCAGCGTGTGCCACTTTCAGCGGCATGGGCATGTTATCCAGACGCGCCATATCAAAGGTAATGGAGTATGCGTGGAAGTGCGCATCAATCAGTCCGGGCATAAGGAAACGACCACCGAGGTCGACGGTGTGTGAATCGTCCAGTTGTATTTCACGGTCGCTGATTTCACAGATCTTGCCGTTCTCGATGGCCAGACTGGCGCCTTCGATCAACTGGTCACTGACACCGTCGAACAGCAGGCCGTTTTTAAGAATGATGCGGCTCATGATGGAACACCTTTGAGTGAAAATGGATCGTGGATGCGTACTTCGCTTCCAGAAACTAATAGTATCGTTTTCCGGAAAGGATTTCGTGCGGTAAGGCGTGCTTCGTTGAAAAACGTATTTGGCCAATGTGGCCACGAATGTGGTGCTAGATCAGTCCGCTCGACTGAAGGGTTAGGCGGCACCTCTACCCTTTGAATTCTTCGGTGATCCGCGGAGCGCCTGGCAACTGCTCGTCGAGTGACTGGCGTGCGGCGCTGTTCGCTACTCGCGTGCTGCCTAACGCCTGAGTTAAGCCGAACCGCGAAGCGGTTTCGGCTTGAATGAACTGCTAGGCCCTGTGCGGCCGAAGAACGCTTCATTGAAACGAGTGCATGCCTGCTCGCAGACATCTCGAGTATGGCCTTCAGCGATATCGAGTGGATCTCCATGCAATATTGCCGCCCTCGCGAAATAGTAGGGGTCGCCGTCTGAGTCTTTTGCGTCCACCACTAATGCTGGTTCCACCTGCGAGCGCGGAACTACCCTGCGAATGACCTTATGAGGGTAACGCCAAGTTGCAGATATTCGCGAGCCACGATGCACATCTACGAAGTAGCATGGTTTAGAGGCAGCATAAAGCGCTAGACCTATACCGGCAGCCCAGAAGACCGCTGCGACAAGAACTGAGACACCCACCGGATAGCCACTTGGCGCGCCATCACGGAAAAGCACATAGGTCATCGCGCAGAGCATGCTGAGCCAGACGGCAGTAAATCCCCAGATGAATGTCGCGGTTCTATTTTGGAAGGTAACGGGCATTTCAGGGCCTAACTACTATTTTATGAACGTCGATGATCTGTTCCGGCTGAATCTTGATTGCGATATTCGAATTACTCCGAAAACGGCACAAAGCCAATGGACGGGAGAGAAAATGGATGATCAGCTGGCGGTTGAGGGGTTGTTGTTTAGGGAGTGACGCACTCTGGATGGGCCAGGCCAGCTTCTCAATCGGTTTCTGGTTTCACCCTCTAGTGGATCCCGGATCCCCGCTGCGCTTCGTCCGGGATGACGGGTTGACACCGTGGTGACGGGTAGAAAGAGGATCCATGGTGACGGGTAATGGAGGCGGCCGGGGATAACGGGTAGAGAGGGAGGTCCGAGGAACTTGCCAGCACCGAAAGGCTGGCTGACTTGTTCTGGCTTCCGCGTTAATCTGCAGTTTCATTCTTGCAACGGAAATCGCAGCCTTGCCCACTTTCACCCAGGTTATTCTGTACACCGATGTGGATGGACGGGCGCGCTTTCGCGAGGAAGTGATTCCACTTGATGGGGGCACCCCGCAAACGCGATTGTCCGAGCTGATTCCGGCCCATGGACTGCAGCTGCGCCAGAGCCCGCCGGGATTCCGCAGCGACGTGCACGTTACTACTCAGCCGCAGTGGTTATTCATTCTGTCGGGGGTGATGGAGATTGGACTGGTGGATGGCAGCAGCCGCATATTCAAGGCAGGCGAGCATTTCTATTCGGCCGACACTCTGCCTGAGGGGGTGGCCTTTGACCCCAGCATTCATGGCCACTGGAGTCGTCAATTGGGTGACGAGCCGTTGGTTACATTGTTTGTCAAAAACTGAAAGCTTCGGGGCCAGAAGCTTTGGGGTCAGAGTAAAGGGACAGAGTAGATTCAAAGTTTTGTGTGCGCCGTATCTGAATTTTAATCTGTCCCTTTACGCTGACCCCAACAATTCTTAAACGGAGATGGATCCCGGATCACGCGCTTCGCGCTGTCCGGGATGACGGTTGTGATGTGCGCTTCGCGCTGTCCGGGATGACAGTTGTGACGTGCGCTGCGCGCTGCCCGGGATGACGAACTAAGAAGCCTATTTGGTTGCGCCTTCCAGCTCAGCCCAGCGTGCAAAGACAGCTTCCAGACTGGCATCAACTGCGGCCAATTCATCGGTCAGGCGCTGAACTTCCGCAAAATCCGCTTTGAAGAAGTCTGGATCGGACATGGCGGTTGAAAGTTTAGCTTGCTGCTGCTCCAGCTTCTCAATCTGGGGCGGCAAACTTTCCAGCTCACGCTGGTCTTTGTAGGACAGTTTGCGGGCTTTGGCGGGGGCGGGCTTTGGCGGCGCAACATCTTCCCGGGCAGCCGCATGTTTTGCAGCCTGTGCTTCAGCCCGAATTTCTTCTTT
>JBGTHE010000492.1:0-6154 GCA_041746335.1 Lysobacterales bacterium
CGGGCCAGT
Source organism: Lysobacterales bacterium (assembly GCA_041746335.1). Lineage (GTDB taxonomy): Bacteria > Pseudomonadota > Gammaproteobacteria > Xanthomonadales > SZUA-36 > JAWXBM01. The sequence continues at coordinate 10 of JBGTHE010000492.1, forward strand.
CCCTGAGTGCCGACCATGAATATTCACCTGTTGCTGACGGTTCTGCAGATTTAATGATTTACCGAGAGGCCAGATTCACCTGTACAAGTGATGCCAGCAGGGCTACTCTGTTCCGCCCTATGCCGAGATTCAGTGGTGCCTTTGATTTTATTAGGTTTTTGCCCCAGATTCACTGGGGCGGTTTGAGGATTTTTTTGCATGGCGGGTTTTGACTTTGACTTGGTGGTAATTGGTGCCGGATCCGGTGGCGTGCGTGCTGCGCGGATTGCCGCGAGCCACGGCGCCAAAGTGTTGATTTGCGAGGAAAGCCGGGTAGGAGGCACTTGTGTCATCCGTGGGTGCGTACCCAAGAAGCTGCTTGCCTATGCGGCACATTTCTCCGAAGATTTTGAAGACGCAGCGGGCTTTGGCTGGACCGTCGGTGATTGCAGTTTCAGCTGGCCCAAACTGATTGCGGCCAAAGATCGTGAAATTGATAGGCTCAATGGGGTTTACCTGAAGCTGCTGGACCAGTCAGGTGTCGAATTGTGTTCCCAACGGGGTCGCTTTATTGACAATCATACGGTGCAAATGGGTGACCGGACTGTTCGTGCGGAACGCATCTTGATTGCCAGCGGTGCACGCCCTTGGCTACCCGAAATTCCGGGTATTGAGCACGCTTTCAGCTCCGATGAGGCTTTTCACTTGGCTGAATTACCCAGCCGGGTTGCGATCGTCGGTGGTGGTTATATTGCCTGCGAGTTTGCCGGGATCTTCAATGGCTTGGGTTCAGAGGTCATTCAGGTGTATCGCGGTAAACAGGTACTGCGAGGCTTTGATCATGATGTGCAGCGTGTTTTGACGGAACAAATGTACGGCAAAGGTGTGCAGTTTGCGTTTGAGCGAAACATTAATGCGATCACAAAGAACGGTGATGAGCTGCATTGTGAGCTCGATGATGGAAAGATTTTAACTGTGGATCAGGTCATGTATGCAACGGGCAGAGTGCCCAATGTGCGCGACCTGGGTCTGGAGCATACCGATGTGGAAGTGCACGCCAATGGCTGGATTGTGGTCGATGAATATTCACGTACCAGTGCGCCCCATATCTGGGCTGTCGGCGATGTGACTAATCGAGTGAACCTGACCCCGGTAGCGATTGTGGAAGGACATTCGTTTGCAGATACCGAATTTGGCGGTGAAAACCGTCCGGTATCCCACGTGTTCATCCCTTCCGCGGTGTTTTCGCATCCACCCGTAGGCTCGGTGGGCTATAACGAGCAGGACGCCGGGACTCATTTTGGTGAATTGGATATCTATCGAGCGGAATTCAGGCCGATGAAGCACACCCTTACCGGTCGCGCCGAAAAATCCATGATGAAACTAATCGTCGCAAAAGAAACCCAACACGTGGTGGGGTTGCACATGGTGGGAACGGATGCCCCGGAAATTGTGCAGGGTTTTGCGGTTGCCGTGAAATCCGGACTCACAAAAGCGCAATTTGATGACACCATAGGCATCCACCCGACGGCTGCTGAGGAGCTTGTCACGATGCGCCATCCGCTACCGGTCAACTAACCCGGGACCGGCAAGGAACAGGCTGATGATGGAGAGAAAAGCATTGCTGGGAACAGAAGTTGTGGGTAAAGAATTCGAGGGCGGGCTGCTGTGCAGGCTCCGTCCCCAGCCTGGATCAATTCTGAGTTTGCTCCTGGTATTGTGTTGGCCAGTGATGTTGCAGGCGGCGGACGATCAGGCGGGGCTGCAACGCTACATCATTGAATTGCACAACCCGCCCATAGCCGCCTATCTTGGGGAAGAACTGTTGCGTGCCGATGGCTCGCCTGCGGGCAAGCATTTGCTGCCGACCACGGCGGAAAAAACTTCCGAGGGCAAGTTGAACCTGAGCGCAGTCAGGGTGCAAGCCTACCGTGATTTTTTGGTGGAAACACAGGAAGCTTTTCTGCTTGAAGCTGCAGTGTTGTTGGGGCGGGTCGTTCGCCCGGGGCATGTTTTCATCAATGCCACAAACGGCATGTCGCTGAATCTGACAGCTGATGAGGCAGCAAAACTGCAAGCCTCGTCGTTGGTCAACAGCATCCAACCCGATAAGGTGATGAAACTGGACACCGATGCCGGCCCGCCCTGGCTGGGAGCCGAGGAAATCTGGAATGGTTCGGCTGGCTATCCTGCTAATCGTGGCGAAGGCGTGGTTATCGGCATCATAGATTCGGGCATAAATTGGGGGCATCCGTCGTTTGCAGATCCTTCAGGTGGATATAGCCATCAGAATCCGTTTGGCGCGCAATTGGGTTTGTGCAGCCAAGCGGAAGTGCAGTGTAATAACAAGCTGGTCGGCGTTTATGATTTTGTCCAGGACGACCCCCAGACTGATGAAGTGGAAGAGAACACCAAGGGCCGCGACAACGATGGTCATGGCAGTCATGTGGCCGGCATCGCTGCCGGCAATCGACTTAATGTCACACTGAACAGTGTGGCGCAGACGTTTATCTCCGGTGTGGCGCCACGTGCCAACCTGATTACTTATCGCGCCTGCTTTGTCGGTGATCCCGATGATCCGGACGGTGGCGGCTGTTTGCAATCGGCTATCCTGTCGTCGATTGATCAGGCCATCACCGATGGCGTGGATGTGGTGAACTACTCGATCGGCACTGACGCTTTCAGCCCCTGGCAGGGTGGCAGCATACCGATGGCATTTCTCAATGCCCGTAATGCCGGAATTTTTGTGGTTACCTCGGCTGGCAATGCAGGCCCCAACGCCGGCACCATAGGCTCTCCGGCCAACGCGCCGTGGGTTGTGGCAGCCGGCAACGCAACTCATGACCGGATTTTTGGCAGTGCTATCCAGAACCTCAGCGGCGGTGCAACGCCACTTCCCGGCGACCTGGTGGGTGCAAGCCTGACAAGTGGGATCGGGGTGCGCAAGATTGTGCACGCAAAGGATTATGGCAATGCCTTATGTGGTACCGGCGTATCTGAATCTGCGGCAAGCTGTGCGGGCAATATCGGTGCCAGTAATCCGTGGAATGGCCAGACTCCCTTCAATGGTGAAATCGTAGTTTGTGACCGAGGAACTTACGGGCGGGTGGAGAAGGGCAAGAATGTGCTGCTGGCCGGGGCGGGTGGATACATTCTCGCCAATACCGACGCCGAGGGTGATTCTGTCGTCTCGGACAATCATTGCCTGCCTGCAAGCCACATCGGTGACACCGCCGGCGACCAGCTTCGTACCTGGCTCAATAGTGGAAGCAATCACCAGGGTTCGTTGTCGGGCTTTGCTCTGGTCAAAAACGACATCTATGGAGATGTTATCAACACCAGCAGCTCGCGGGGTCCGGCAACTGGTACCGTGCAGGAAGTGCTGAAGCCCAACATGATTGCGCCAGGTACTTCGGTATTGTCATCATCCAATGTGGCGGAGCAGTTCCAGGTGCTTTCTGGCACTTCCATGGCCTCGCCGCATATCGCGGGTGCTGCGGCGCTGGTGCGTGCTCTGCAGCCCGGCTGGTCAGTGTCCCAGGTTGCCTCCGCTCTGGAAACAACTTCAAACGCCACGTTGGCCCGGGATTTTGACGGCCCAGCGGCTACGCCTTATGAGCGTGGCACCGGCCGCCCGCGCATCGGCCAGGCTGTCAATGCGGGATTGTTCCTCAATGTAACGGGAGCTGAATTCGCTGCAGCCAATCCGGCCACAGGCGGTACGCCCAGAAATCTCAATCTTTCCGGTCTGGTCAACAGTGCCTGTAAAGCAAAATGCACCTTTTCCCGTACCGTCACTGATCAGCAGGGCGGGGGCAGCTGGAATGTCACTGCCGCCAATTTTCCCGCTGGAACCGTGGTAACAATTACACCGAACAATTTCACCCTCACTAACGGTGCTTCAAGAGCCCTGGCGATTGAAGTGGATGTGAGCAATGCCAACATGATTGGCAAATGGGTTTACGGCAATATCGTGCTTACCAGCGCTGGCTCAGCGGAGCAGTCCTTGACCACGGCGGTTTATTCGAGCGGCGGTAATTTGCCCGCTTCCTGGAATATCAGCGATGACCGCGATACGGGCAACGCGTTGTTTACTCTGAGCGGGCTGGTAGGCTTGCCAGATGTTACTTTTAAAACGGGAGGACTGGTGGCGCCAACCCGCACGGTTCGCACCGTCAAGGAGGACCCTACCAGCAGCGGCCTTCAAAGCGACAAGGGACGCCGAAACAAAGTCCAGAACGATGATCCCTATGACGGAGGTGAGGGGGTGTTCACCGTCTGGCACAACCTGCCAGCGGGTGGATTGTGGCTGCACGCCGAAACTCTGACTTCCAGCGCCGACGATCTGGATCTGTTCGTAGGTCGCGACGACAACGGAAACGGGTTTGCCGATGAGGAAGAGGAACTGTGCACCAGCACCACTCCAACGGATGTTGAAGAATGTAACCTCTACAACCTGCCTCCCGGAAATTACTGGATTGTGGTGCAGAATTGGTCTGGAGGAAATGCTGCCGGCGACCAGGTGACTTTGCTCAGCGCTGCCATTGCCAGCTCAGACCATTCTCCCATCGTGGTCACCGGCCCAGGAATTGTGCCTGCTAATGAATTGTTCGGAGTTCGCGTGAACTGGCGAAATGTCTCAGCCATTCCGGGAGATCTGCTGCTCGCCGCAGTGGGAATTGGCAGCTCGCGCAATCAGCCGAATAACGTCGGCGTCATTCCGATCCGCTTCACTCGCAGCGGAATCGTTGCGCCACAGACTTTCCCCTTGTTCAGTGGTGAAGCGCAGGGATTGGCGCTGGCGGGTAATTCCGCACACGAACGCATTTTCGTCGATGTACCACCCGGAACCACATCGCTGAACGTTCAGGCCACGGGTGCCAGCGGAACCCAAAGCAACAGCTTGCGCATGGAAATCTACCGTCAGGATTTCGATCAGGCTTTGGCGGGCCAGCCGTTCGCCAGTTTGCCGGGTGGTTTGAATCTGGTCAGCTCCGCCAATGGCGGCAGTAACCTTGGCCCGAGCATCAACCTGAGCACCAATCCGGCGCCGGGTCGTTATTATGTGCGCCTGGCCAATAATTCGGCCAATGCAGCGGCAGTGACGATCAATACTAATGTGCAGGGCGGTAAAGCAGGCGTTAACCCCTTCAAAGGTTTGTGGCGCTTTGAGCGTTATAACTATCAGGGGGGTGAGTACAATTCCCTTGGCAGTTTCCACTACTTCTTGTGGTATTCCTACGATGATTTGGGGCAGCCCACTTTTTACAACGCCAGTGCTCCAGCGCCAACCAGTAATGTGTGGGTAACTGATCTCTTGCGCTATACCAATGACGGAACGCAGCAGCAAAGTCAGATGGTCGGCAAGCTGGCCATGACCTTTATCGGCAATAATGAGGTGCTCTTTTCCTATTCGCTGCTGGGCATTGTGGGTTCCGATACGATGGTGCCACTCGGCCCGAACACTTGTCCCACCATCAGTGGCTCCAAGAAAAGTTACCACGGTACCTGGGGCAAGCAGGCGGTAGGACTCGGTGGAGCCACCGTCAGCGTGTTCGACAACTCGCAGTCCCACATCCACTATTTGTTTGATGGGCGCGGCAGTCCCAAATTCCTGTTGGCTTCAGATGACACCAACCATATGTCCAATGCGACTTCCATGCCGATTCTGCATTTCAAGGCTTATTGCGCCACCTGTCCGGTGGTACCAGAAGAGATAACGGAAGTGGGCACGTTTACCCGTAACTTCAGCAATGAAACGGCGGGCAGCTGGACCCTGAACTATTCGACTTTCACCCCCGTGCAGAATATCAACCGCACCGATCCAATTGTAAAAATCTCAGACCCGATTCAATGCAATTGAATTGAAGTGGCCGGTTGAGTCCGACCCTTACCGACTGCAGCAGAATATCGACGGGCCGGAATTTCCGGCCCGCTTCATTGCTGTTGATTAAACCAATCGCGAATTAATTGGACCAGTCGCGCAGCGTCTTCAAATCGGTTATACAGCGGCACCGGCGCAACTCGAATCACATCTGGCTCTCGCCAATCGGGCACGACGCCAGATTGTTCGAGATGCTCAAACAGCTCCCGACCCTTTTCCCGGCCTGCCTTCACCCGCAGCGACAGCTGACAACCCCGTCTTTCGGCTTGAGCCGGTGTAATG
>JBGTHE010000493.1:0-4272 GCA_041746335.1 Lysobacterales bacterium
CGTCAGTACTGCCAGCAGGCTGTTCTTCAGCACATGTACACCCATGAGAGTGAAGGGTGAAGCACCGAACGCGCGGGCTACGCGGATATGCTCACGTCCCGCTTCCTCGACAAAAATCGACCGGTAAAAACGTGCGTTGTAGCCCGTTGTGGCCAGCACCAAAGCCAGGGTCGGAACAGCTGCGTAGTAAAGATAACTGGCCAGGCCATTCACATTCCAGCCACGAGCCGGAAACAGGTTAATACCCTAAGGCGTACACAGCAGCACTTGCAGTGCAATCACGATGATTAGGAAACTGACGCTCATGCTGCTCACCGATAGCGTGGTGATCAAACGATCCAGCCATTGTCCCTGTTGAGCGGCTGCGATCAAGCCCAACAGGATGCCCAGCACGTTACCCAGGATAAATCCGGGAATGACCAGGGCCAGGCTGACGGGCAGGCTACGGGTCAGTATCGAGCGCACCTGCTCGCCGCTGGAATGACTTACGCCCAGGTCCAGCGTCAGCAGGTGCTTGAGGTAGTCTGCGTAGCGCTGCAGGAACGGCTGGTCGTAACCCAGCTCCTGGCGGACTTCGGCAATCTGCTGCGCGGTGGCATTCTTGCCAATGAGGACGTAGGTTTGATCAGGGCCGAAGTAGACCAATAACATGAAAGTGATCAAGGTCACACCGATGATCAGCAGCAGCGCGTGCAGTAAGCTCCGGGGCAAACTGCGCTTGCTGGCCGTAACAGGCATGAAACTCAGAGTTCCTCAGCAACGGCATTAATCCCGGCACTGGCAAACCGCAGGAAAAAGCCCCCTACAAAAGAGCGATCAGGCAGCATGCGAAAACGCTTGTTCCACAAAAGGATGAGCGTGCGTGAAAGTCCGCTGATGCTTACACAATCATCTATCACCATCTGGTTCATACTTCGATACAAGGCCGTGCGCTCGGGTGATTCCGGCATCACGGCCGCCTCGCGGTAAAGGCGGTCATACTCAGGATTCCGGTAATTGGCGTTGTTCGCGCCCGGTGATGCATTCGGCCCGAAAAACAGCTGCATGGTATTTTCGCTGTCGGGATAATCCATGGTCCATGCAGTGGTGATCAGCATGACTTCGCGATTCAGGTAGGCGCGGGCATAGTCGCCGTAGCTGGCAAACGTCAGCGGCCGGATCTTGTCCTCCGGGTAGCCTGTATCCGACATGAAGCTTCGAAATTGCTCAAACATCTGGCGCTCAGTAACGGAGCTGGGAAAGCCGTACTCCAGAACGGGCAAATTATCCGCACTCCAGCCATAACGCTTGAGCAGGCTGCGGGCTTCATCCAGGTTGCGAGTCACAGGCCGCAGAGATTGCCGGGGATCGAACTCGGGCGTGATGGGCGCAATGACTCCCGGAAATACCTGGCCCAGCCCTGAGTAGAAAATCTCGTTACGGCGTGGCCAATCAAAAGCTTTGGTAATGGCACAACGCAATGCGCGGTTGCGTTCGTTCTGCTCCGGATCCGAATGGTGGCCTATCCGCCGATCGTCCATGTTGAAGTCGGTGTGTACAAAACCGGATTCCAGGTTGGCGAGCAGGTGATATCGCTCGGCCAGCTCGGGCCGCAGGCGCGGCGGATGGCGATCGCTCAGCACCTGATCAAACTGGCTTACGGGCACCTTGATGTAATCCAGCCGACCCGAATTGAAGGTGGTCCAGCGCGCGGCATCTTCGGCAATGAACTCAACTTCGACCCGGTCAAGAAACGGGGGTGATTGACCCTCCAAAAACTCCAGTCCAAACATTTGTTGGCTTTCGGGAATATAGCCCTCGGCGACCAGGTTGAAGGCTTCGTTCCGGAAAAAAACATTGCGCTCCAGAATAGCGCGGGTACTGTCGAATTTCTCCAGCTTGAAAGGGCCGGAACCCACCGGGTTTATAGCAAACTCGGTGCCATAGTGAGCGACTGACTCTTGCGGGACTACTGCCGCATAACCTTGTGCCAGAGTGTGAGTTAATTGTGGGAAAGGTGTAACCAGCTGGATTTGCAGCGTGCGTTCATCCAGGGCACGCAAGCCCGGAATGTCCCTCGCGTAATCAGCGCCGCTTTCTTTCCAGTCATCCAGGCCGACAATCCGGCCCTGCCACATCCAACTTCCTTGCGAGCGCATCGCCGGATCGAAATGTCGCGTCATGGAATAGACGAAATCTTCAGCGCGCAGCAGACGCCCCTGACCTTCGGGAAATGACGGGTCATCGATAAAGCGCACACCGGGCTTGATGCGGATGGTGTAAATCAGACCGTCAGCTGAAACCTCAGGCAGGCTTTCAGCCAGGTTGGGCGCGAGCTGATAGGGTCTGGCCAGATATTGATAGCGATAGAGCGTGTCGTAGAGATTAACGACCAGAAAGTTGGCGTAGATGGTCGAGGCGTGAACGGGGTCGAGGCTGGTGGGTGCGCCATCCATCGAGTGGCGATAAACATTTCCTCCTGTATTTGCGATGTGGTCTGTTTGTGGCTGGCAGGAAAGGAGGAGTGCGACTAGCAGGGCAAGACCCATGATCCGCAGTACGCGCGCAAGCAGTTTGGAGTTCGTTACCCTCACGGGGCCTCAGCTTATCCGCAGACAGCTTCGGCAACAACCTGGGAGCCTGTCGGACTTAACGCTGATCTGCTCGGCAACCGCTCCCTGCGTTGCCCTACCTCCTGCATCCCTGCAGTCGTGCGGAAAAGCCGAATTTGGTCATATTTTCCGCTCCTTTTCGTTAAATAGCGGTGCTATTCGCCTCAAAGGAGCGAAAAATCTGCCTCAAATCGGCTTTCCCTCGCTACGATCGGTTAAATCCGACAGGCTCCTGGAGCAACCCGCTATTCTTCCAGCAGCGCATCGTAGTCGGGCTCCGGCGGTTCGCCATCGTAAATGTTGAATTCACGATTCTGCAGGTAAACATCGCGCACGAAGATATAGGGGTCACTGGCAGCTTCAATATCAGCCTGAAAAGGTAACAGCTCGGCGCGCAGGCTGACCAGATCAACCACAAATGGCCAATAGAGATCATGCTCACGCATGGCCCAACTGAGCGGATGCACATAACCCACGATACCGCGCCCACCTAGATCGCGAACCGTAAACGGCCCGAGAAACGGCACCACGAAGTAGCGGCTGTCTTTCCAACCCCACACAGCCAGAGTCTGGCCGAAGTCTTCGTTATAGTTGGGGACACCGGATTTGCTGGCTACGTCAAAAAAGCCCAGTAGGCCAACGGTGGTGTTGATCAGAAAGCGACCGGTGACCGTTGCAGATTCCTCAAATTTTCCCTGTGCCAGCAGGTTCAGAAAGTCGACGGGATAACCAAGGTTGCGGAAAAAGTTGCGTACACCACGTTGCGGCGCATCGGGCATGACGGTGTCATATGCCCGCGCTACCGGCCGAAAGATGGCCTTGTCGAAACCTTCGTTGAAAGCGTGGACTTTGCGGTTGTAAGGCTCCCACGGGTCGCTATCAGGACTGCTGAGGTTGGCAGGGTTGCTCGCACAGCCAGCGCTCAAGCCCGTGGCAAACAGCAACAGCAGGGCCATCGCCCCACGTCGCAAGCGGGCATTGGATTCAGGGTGGCCAATCCTCAGGCCCATACTAAGACTTTTTGAATGGAGCATGGTTGTTCATGAAACTTGACCTGAAATTCCTGTTGCCAGTCTTGGGAACTGTAAATACTGATGGACGAATTAATCAGAGCCTCCTTAACTGGGGTTTCCGAATTTCGGCCTGATTTAACCTTAACTGCGCGCCGCCAGCTGCAATAAGTCCTGGGCCTCACACAATCGGGCCAAGCTAAGCAAGTCTTCTGGTGCGTGCGTAATGCTCAGTGTTGTGTTGTTGCGCTTTGCGGCAGATTGCCATTCCAGCAACAGTGCCAGCCCGGAGCTATCCACATTCTGCACCCCGGCAAGATTGACCTGGCGGATCTTGCTGTTCCCACCCAGCACTGATTCTGCCTGTTCGGACAAAGACCGTACATGGCCAAAAGTCATGTCACCTGATACATCTGCAACATCGTCTCCGCTGGCTTTTATGTTACATAGTTGCAATATGCTGCTCTCCTTCCGCCTAGCCAGCAGCAAAATTGACCACTGGTAGCGATGACTCAATACGTGTTAACAGGCCCTATTCGTCTTTAATCACCACATTGCCAGCAATGATGTCAGCTGTAACCTTATCTATGCCGTCAGCCTCCACACGAGGACCGATCTGATTGCGGAAAGTAATCACGTAGGAAATGCCTTCCACCGTTACATCAAAGGCT
>JBGTHE010000494.1:0-5139 GCA_041746335.1 Lysobacterales bacterium
GGGCGCTCCTCAATGCTCTCGATCAAGTGAACTGCCAAGCGCGTTCTGTCCTCCCGTGGAAGGGCCAGCGCCTCACTCTCAACGATTTTTGCAGAAGTAGCCATGATTTACTCGTGCTGTGTACAAGTTACGCTTACTTTACACCGACAGGCCTGAGAACACAGCAGCTTCATTACACGGCAAGGGTATAAAGGTTGTGTTCGCGATCTGCTGCAAAGGCAAGACAGGCACGGATATCAGCAGGTTCGAGTTCGGGAAAGTCTTCGATTGAAGGTCACGTAGAATATTTTCAGCGATCCAATCTGACGCATATCGGAAAAGGTTAAAGGTTATTCGCTACGAGAATGGCGCGCGACATAGGCGCGAAGCACACTATCCATGCGTGTTTGCCAACCTTCGCCCGTGGACTTAAAGTAGGCCAGGACCTCCGGGCTATAGCGCACCGATACGAGTTGCTTCGCACTTGCGGACTTTGGGCGACCGCGCAGGGTTTGCATTGGAACCATGGCTTTCAATTGCTTTGGCGTGAGTGGCTGAGCATCTGGATCGGCTTTGGCCGCAGCGGTTATAGCCTTGTCCTTTTGCGTGTCTGGAATGACAATGGAAGGCTGCTTAGATACTTTGGACAAAGTGTTTCACCTCACGACGATTGGCTTGGCGCAGGCTGATAATTCTTAGCGCGTCACCACGATCTACAAAGGCTACGTAGTAGAGAATCTCCGTCATCGGTGCCCGTCTTCGGCGTGAATGCAATCATGCGCAATTCCTCGTACTCGAAGCGATCGTCAATCCAGACAAGCGCAGCGTCCCAATCGAGCTCACCCGCTAAAGCCAGCGACACGCCATGCAGTGCTCGGTTTGCCAAGTCTTTAGCTGGGTCGAATTCGATTTTCATGCATTACTGTAGCTACAGTAAATACCTCTGTCAATTGCCAGGTGTTCCGATTCTAAGCAACCTTCACCCCATACATGGCTTGCTCCCAAACATGGCTTGCCCCTTCAAGGGTCAATCGATATTGTATTTTTTCAGCTTGTAGCGGAATGAACGGAAACTGATGCCGAGCAACTCGGCTGCTTTGGTTTTGTTGTAGCGGGCCTTCCTGAGGGCATCTTCGAGCATGTGTTTTTCGATATCTTCAATCACGGTGTCCAGCGAGCCATCGCCGGATTCCGCGGTTTCGGTCGCAGGCGTGCCCACTTCCACCGGCGACGGCATATGTTGCAGCATCAGATCGTCGGGCTGTATCACGCTGCCTTCAGACATGGTTACTGCACGCTGCAGGATGTTGATCAGTTCCCGCACATTGCCGGTGTAGTTGTGGCGCTTCAAGGTATCCATGGCTGCGGGGGAAATCTCCATTGTGTCGCGCGCGTGCCACTGCTCGGATATTTCCTTCAGGAAATGATTGGCCAGCAGCGGAATATCCTCGCGCCGGTCCTGCAGGCTGGGCATGTGCAGCTCAATAACATTGAGGCGGAAATACAAGTCGCTGCGGAACTTGCCGCTCTCCACCAGTGGTTTCAGTACCTGGTGGCTGGCACTGATGACGCGTACATCCACTTTCACTTCTTCGCGCGCACCGATGGGCATGACGGCTTTTTCCTGGATTACACGCAGTAACTTCACCTGCATATGCAAAGGCAAGTCGGCTACCTCGTCGAGCATCAGCGTACCGCCGTCGGCGGCTTTGAACAGGCCATCTTTGTCGCCCGTTGCACCCGTGAAACTGCCTTTCTTGTGGCCAAAGAATTCACTTTCCATCAACTCGGACGGAATGGCTCCGCAGTTCACCGGAATGAAGGGGCCATCACCGCGCGGGCCCAGTTCATGAATCAAGCGGGCCGCCAGCTCTTTGCCGGACCCGGAATCGCCGCTAATCAGCACCGGTGCCTGGCTGCGGGCCAGCTTGGCGATCATGGACTGGCATTGTTGAATGGCGGGCGACTTGCCAATCATCCGGTCCAGCTCTTTGGGCTGGTTGGCTTCTTCCTGGCTTTCACCCCGGGCTGAGGGCTCACCTTCATTACCGCGAAGACGCAGTGCGGTATTGACCAGTTTACGCAATACCGCGAGGTCCACCGGTTTGGAAACAAAATCGAAGGCGCCCATCTTTAATGCGTTGACGGCATCTTCAACCTTGCCGTGTGCTGTGATCACCGCACAGGGCAGATCGGGATATTTTTCGGAAATTTCCTTGACGAGGTCCAGTCCGTTGCCATCAGGCAGGCGCATGTCGGTCAGGCAGAAGCTGAAAGTATTGGCTGAAAGCTGGTTGCGGGCCTGGCCCAGATCTTCTGCAGTCGTTACTTTAAGGCCCATCCGACTGAGTGTCAGGTTGAGCAGTTCGCGTATATAGGGTTCATCATCGATTACCAGTACACGTTGCAAACCATTATTCATGCGTTTCTCTGTTGTAAAGCTCGTTTCTGCGAAGCGGTCGATCGATCAAGCGGATGCTGATGCGGCCGAGCTCAGCATGACGCTGCTCTGCCGCGGTGCCAGGCCCATTCTTATATGGAATGCCGTGCCGACGCCCGGCTGAGAGTCTACCGTAAGTTCGGCCTGATTTGCCTCACACAGTTGTCTCGCCACGTACAAGCCCAGCCCCGAACCCTCTTTGCGGGTGGTGTAGAAGGGCTCGAAGATGTCGGCAATGCGCGAATTCGGGATGCCAGGGCCATTATCTTCAACGGTGATCACACAATAGCCGGCGTTTTCATCCTTGCGCATTTTCAGGAATGCATGCGGCGGACGTTTCACACTGGCGTGATGAATGGTGTTATCCAGCAGCTTCCACAGGCATTGGTGCAATTGGCTCTTGTCAAAAACGACTAAAGTTTTGCCCACTTCGATCAGCAAGTCGAAACCGAGGTGGCTGGCACTTTGCGAAGAGCGGAACTCGTCGGCCAGGGCCTTGAGAAAAGCGTTCAGCTCCACTGGTCCAGGGCGGGATTGTTCTTGTCGGGACAACTGCAGAATATTCTCTACGATGCCGTTCATGCGTTTGGACTGGTCGAGGATGATGTTGGTCAAGCGCATATCATTGAGCGTGATCGACGGCGATTCATCCAGCAATTGGGCAGCATGAGTCAGTGCTGCCAGCGGATTGCGGATTTCATGAGCGATACTGCCGGAAAGTTTGGCCAGTGAGTTGGCCGACAACTCCAAGGCGCGGCGGGATATCACCGATTCATCATTGAGAATCACCAGTGCGCCGGGTTTTTCGCCACCCGGCAGGAAGGCCAGGGTAGGCAGGATATTGGCCTGGCTGGTTTCCAGCAGCACGGCTTTTACATCCGTAGTAGGGTTGCTCATCCACTTCTCCACCAGTCGGTCGAGTCGGGGTGAAAGATCATGTAACAACAACTCGCGTACGCGCGGACTACCCAGCAGAAACCAGGCGTATTCATTCATGATGCGTATGCGTCGGTTGGCGTCAACGGCCAATATGCCGGTGGCCATGTTGCGAATAATGGTTTCGTTGATTTCCTGCAGATCGGAAATCTCCACTTCCTGACGTTCGGCAATCAGGCGGTAATCCCTGGCCCAGTATGCAAGGCGTTGTGACAACAGGCACACCACCATGGCGGTAGCGCCATAGACGGCGGCGGTTGCGACACGGCCTGGAAGATCGCCGTCCTGCAGGCCTAAAAGTGCTGCCTGGCCAATCAGCGATAACGTGGCAACTGCGGCAATGAACAGGGCAAGCCGCAAGGGTAACAACATACCGGCCATGGCACTGGTGAATACCAGCAAAATCGGAATGCCGCTGTCGAAGCGGCCTAGCAGGAAGTAGAGGCTGCCGAGGAAAATGACATCGACCAGCAGGACATTGCGCACAAGCGTGTGAGCATTGTTGCTGCGACTTTGTGCCATGAACAGCTGGAAAGCCGCAAACAGCAGGTAGGCCAACAACACGGCCGGTGTCAGGATGGCCTGTAAACTGTTAAGCGCAACACCGAAAAACAGGTTGAACTGGCCCACCAGCAACAGAAATGCAATCACCAGGCGATAGACACCCAGATACGCGGCAATGCGCCGAGTCAACAATTCTGGGAGCGGATACGGGTGAGTCTGAGTCGCGCTCGAGTTGTCTGCATCCACCGCTTGCATGTCGTTCATCCCTGTAACCAGGCCTGTCCGGCCGGCCTGACCCTTGAGAGTATAACATTGAGGGAAACTCTGCTTGATTCAGAGTTTCCTTCGAGATTAACTCAGCGCCTTTGATTTGCGTGGCTATTCAGGGGAAAATAGCCGACTTTGCCGGTGCCCACATCGCCGATCCACAGCAGCCGACCCCCAACAGGAGCAGCAATGAATTTTCATGAATACCAGGCGAAGGAATTGTTCGCCGCATACGGCATCCCCGTGCCCGGTGGCCAGGTAGCGGCTACACCGGAAGAGGCAGTATCTGCGGCGAAGTCCATGGGCGGGAATGTTTGGGTGGTCAAAGCCCAGGTCCATGCGGGGGGGCGTGGCAAAGCCGGGGGTGTCAAGCTGGCGCGATCGCTGGAAGAAGTGCGCAGCGAATCTGAGCGCATGCTCAACATGAAAATTTCCACTTATCAGACCGGTGGCCTGGCGTTGCCGGTCGACTGGGTATTGATTGCCGAGGCCAGCGATATTGGCTCAGAGCTTTATCTTTCGGCGCTGACTGACCGGGTTAATCGGTGCGTAACCTTTATGGGTTCTGCTTCGGGCGGCATGGATATTGAGCAGGTTGCAGCTACTGAACCTGAGAAGTTGGTTACCATCCATGTGGACAATACGGCAGGCCTGCAGCCTTATCAGGCGCGGCAGATGGGCTTTGGTATGGGCCTCAATGCCAGGCAGGTCCGGCAGCTGACGGTAATCATGGATGGCCTGTATCGTTTGTTCAAAGAAAAAGACCTGAGCCTGATTGAAGTCAATCCGCTGGTCATTGATGGCAAAGGTGATCTGTTGGCGCTGGATGCCAAGATCAACATTGATGACAACGCCCTGTTCCGTCATCCTGAACTGGCCGCGATGCGCGACGAAACGCAGGAAGACCCCACCGAAGTCGCGGCCAGCAAACACGACCTGAATTACGTAACGCTGGACGGCAACATTGCTTGTATGGTGAATGGTGCCGGGCTGGCCATGGCCACCATGGATGT
>JBGTHE010000495.1:0-4212 GCA_041746335.1 Lysobacterales bacterium
AAATCGGCAATGGTATTGGGGCCGATGTAATCAGCCCAATTGTAGAAATTGAGGACTTTTTCTTCGTCAGCCCGCAGGCCGTCCCCGGCCAGCAAGGCCAGCAGCAAGAATGGCAAGCAGCTGTGGGCTGCATGCAAGGGCTTACATACCGTCCAGGCCACGTTTGTTCAAAGCCCTGGCAATGATCAGGCGCTGCAGTTCGCTGGCACCTTCCCAGATACGATCCACTCGCAATTCGCGCGTGAAGCGTTCGGCACTGTTCTCGCGCATGTAGCCACGGCCGCCCAGAATCTGAGTGGTGCGGTCGGCCACCCGACCTGCCGCCTCAGATGCAAAAAGTTTGGCAATGGAGCAACGTGCATGCAGGGATTTCAGGTCTTCACCGCGATCATGAGCTTCTGCTGCTTCGAAGGTAATCAGTTGTGATGCCCAGAGATCGGTCACGCTGTCGGCGAGCATGGCCTGCACCATTTGCTTATCAATCAATGGCTCGCCGCTGACCATACGGCCTTTGGCAAACTCGGTTACTTCCTCAATCATGCGCACCATGGCGCCGCAACATCGGGCTGCAATCATCAAGCGCTCGCGACGAAACCAGCTGTGGGTATAGGCCATACCATCACCTTCCGCCCCGAGGCGGTTTTTTTCCGGCACAAACACCTCATTGAATCGGAGTGTCGGATGATGGTGATCAAAGGTATGACTGAATAAAGGCATGCGGACTTCTTCTATGCCCGCCGTATCCTTGTCCAGCAGGAACATGGCATCGGATCCCTTATTAGCACCATCGGCCAGTTTGGCCTGCAGGAAAAAATAGTCGGCATGATTGGCGGAGGTAACAAACCACTTCTCACCGTTGATGCGATAGCCACTCTCACATGCGGAAGCCGTAGCATCGATCTGCACATCGGAGCCGGACTCAGCTTCGGTGATGGCATAACATTCCTTGCGCTTGCCGCTCATCAGGGGTAGCACGTAGTTTTTGAGCTGCTCTTCGTTGCAGGCTTCAAACATCCATTGATGCGGTTCGGAAAAGCACCAGCACAACGCATTGGTAACACGACCCAGTTGCTCCCAGACAGCGACCTGGTCAATGGTGCGGAGCTCGCGCCCACCATACGCTTTCGCCACGTCCATGGAACTGAAGCCCAGTTCAATGGCCAGTTTCTTGTGTCGGGCCCGGGCTTCCGCTGCGATAACACCACCGTTCATTTCCGCTTCCACTTCAAAGGGAATCAGTTCCTGTTCGGCAAACTGGCGCGCTTTTTCTTGCCAGGCAGTAGCGGTCGCATCGAGCATGATTTTCAAGGGTAGTTCCTCAAGGGTTCGAGTCTGTGGATCGACTGTCCGGTTTAACTGCTCTGGGCTTTGAAATGCCTGGGAAACAGTTGACTGAGGAACATGCGACAGGATGTTCTTGCCCTTTCGCGGGTCATGCCTCGCGGATCCACCAACAGGTCGAGCCACAAACCGGCACTCATGGCAGAAAGCCCATCGGTAATGGAATCTGCATTCATCGACTGGTAGTTGCCTTCAGCAATCAGGGCTTTCACCAGTTCGTTCATTTTGCGGTCATAACCGCGATCTCGTTCAGCACATAACTTGCGGTAGGTTGGTCGCGATTTGGTTTCGCTCCAGTAAGCAAACCAAACGGCAATCTTGGTGCGATCGCAAACGGCATGACAGAAATCCACATTAACCAGTGCCTCAAGCTTTTCTGCATTGGTGGGGCCGGCACTGGCCATGGCCTTTTCCCAGGCATCCTTGTATTCGTCAGCAACTGACTTGAGAGTTTCGATCAACAAACCCTGCTTGGATTGAAAGTGCAGATTGACGATACCCTGGCTGAGATTGGCCTCTTTCGCCACGGTAGCGACGGTGGTGTCCGACAACCCGTACTTGGCTATGGACTGTATGGTCGCCTGAATCAGTTGCTGCCGCCGGGCCACCTTTGAGGCAGCACGCTTGCTCTTGGAGGATGAGTTCATCACCGCGCTCAAGAGCCTGCTCCTTCGGGCTTTGCTACTTCGAGGCAACAGGGAAAGTTCTCGATCATCAATTAACCTACCTCATCAATTCAATGGGCCAGCCCAACGTTCAAACTTCCAAACTTCGCGACCGGTAAAGCAGTATTGAGCGGACACATTCAAGTTCACTTGCAGGGTACGCTGTTTTTGATTGAAGTGCGGATAGCCTTGCTCTACAACACTATAAGCGGTTTAAATTATCATTGCAATGAATGAACAATCATTCATTTTTCTGGACAGCTCAGGGTCGCGTGTGGCAACCTATGCCGGCTGAATTAGTTAACAGAGGCTTTTATGCGTCGCTCACTGCAACGTTCCAACGAGCATTTCCGCAAGGCATCCACTGCCTTGCCCATGGGTGTTTCTTCCAATTTCAGGTACTGGGGCGATGAAAAAACACTCTATGCAGACCATGGCAAGGGGGCCCGACTGTGGGACATTGACGGCAACGAATACATTGATTACCGACTGGGTTATGGCCCGGCGATCCTTGGTTATGCCGACCCACGAATTGATGCAGCCGCCATTGAAGGCATGAAGGTCGGCGGTGTATTCGCGCTGTCAACCGAGCTTGAATACGACGTCGCCCAGCGCATTACCCGCATGGTTCCCGCTGCCGAGATGGTGCGTTTCTCCAATTCGGGCACTGAAGCCGTTATGGCGGCATTGCGTTTAGCAAAAGCCTACACCGGCAAAGACTCACACATCATTGTCGAAGGCGGCTATCACGGAATTTTTGATTCCGTGCTGTGGTACGCAGACATCGAAGAGTGGGATGAGTCTTTGGGTGGTGAGCCTGGTGTTGAAGCGGAAAGCTACGGGGTTCCCCTGATGCTGAAAAAGCTTACCCACTTCACGCCGCTGAATGACGCCAACCATCTCGAAGTCTTGCTGAAGAAGCACCACAATGAAATCGGTGCATTCCTGGTAGAGCCCATCATGGGCAATTGCTGCTCCATACAGGCAACCCGCGAATACATGCAGGATGCGCGTGTACTGTGCGAAAAGTATGACGTCATCATGATCATCGATGAAGTCAAAACCGGCTTCCGCGTAGCCCGCGGCGGCGTGCAGGAATTGCTGGGCATCAAGGCCGATCTCTGCACTTTCGCCAAGGCTCTGGGCAATGGCTATCCCATCTCTGCCGTGGCCGGCCGCAAAGACATCATGATGCAGGTTTCCGATGGAGTCTCGCATGGTGGCACCTACACCTGTCATTCGGTACCTCTGGCAGCCGCTAATCGCTGCCTGCAGATCCTGGAAGAGACACCAGCACTGGATACCATCGCAAAATACGGCAATGACCTGCGCGCGGGCGTGAGCAAAATCCTGAAAGAGCGCGGCATTCCGCATTGTTTTACCGGCCATGGCTCGATGAGTGGCCTGTTCTTCAACGAACGCGCCCCCACCAACTACCGCGACTGGCTGAATTCCGATTACACTTTCTATGACACCATGGCCCCCAAACTGCACGACCTTGGTGTACTGTGTGAACCGGATTCACGGGAGCCCTGGTTTATCTGCGAAGCACACGACAAATCCTGTCTGGACCACACCGTTGCTGCTTTTGAACATGCAGTCGACGAAACTCTGAACGAGCTCGAAGATACTGAAATAACCAAAGCGACAGCTTAGGGCCTGTTTACATTTACGCAATTACCGCGTTGCTGACCAAAAACCGTCGTGGCAAGGCGCGAGGAGAGAAGTTTAGTGACTCTAAATGAACGACGAGCAACGCGGCCACGGCGGTTTTTGGGCGCAACCCTTCGGGGCGGGGTCATTTTTCCGCCAAGCGGCGTTGCAGCTCGCTCATGTAGCGGTGCTACACGTCGCTCGCCGCGCCTTGCCTGGCAAAAAAATGGCCTCCGCCGCGGCAATTGCGTAAATGTAAACAGGCCCTAGTTAAGGAGATCCCCGCATTGAAAAAATATGACGCCATCGTGGTTGGCGCCGGGCATAACGGCCTGACCAACGCTGCATACCTCGCCAAATCGGGTTTGAGTGTGCTTATGGTTGAGAAGAACCCCTGGATCGGCGGAGCTTCAGTCAGTCGCGAGTTGCACAAAGGCTGGATGTATTCCAACTGCTCTTATGTTTGCAGTCTGCTGCGGCCGGAAGTGTTCCGCAGCCTTAACCTGCAAAAGTATGGCCTTCAGATTGTGCCTTACGGCGGCAGTGTCACCAT
>JBGTHE010000496.1:0-2598 GCA_041746335.1 Lysobacterales bacterium
TTACTCATCTGCAGCGGATCTCGATTGTCACCGGGTCCGGGTTGTACGGGCTGAAAAAGGCATCAATGTTGAAATCGTGAATGTCACGGATGACGCTTCAGCAGCGGAAGATTTGGCGGAACTCAATCCCTACAATCAGGCGCCCACTCTGGTCGACCGTGACCTGGTGCTCTATGACGCAACTGTGATCAACGATTATCTGGACGAACGTTATCCCCATCCTCCGCTGATGCCAGTGGATCCGGTATCACGAGCCCAACTGCGGTTGGTCCATTTCCGTATTCTGCGTGACTGGTATGCGTTGGCTCGCGAAGTGGAAGCAACCAGCGGCAAGAAAGGCGAAAAGCCGCGCAAGCAATTACGCGAAAGCATTATTGGTGGTAATGAGCTGTTTAAGATGGCTGATTTTGTGCTGAGCTCGGAATTGACTCTGGTGGATTGCACCCTGGGCCCCTTGCTGTGGCGCCTGCCGCACTACGGCATCAAGCTGGGCAAGCCTGGAGCTGCAGTTGAAGGCTATGCCCAACGCATATTCTCCCGTTTGTCGTTCAAGGCCAGCCTGACCCAGGCGGAGCGCGATCTGCTGCTTAATCTCAGCTGAGCCAGCACCTGCTTTTGCCATGAATGGAGATATGTCATCCAATCGTCCGTACCTGCTACGGGCGCTGTTTGAATGGATCAGCGACAACAAGATGACGCCGCACATACTGGTCGACGCTTCTGCCACTGGCGTGGAAGTGCCCGAACAGGCGGTGCAGAAAGGC
This sequence comes from Lysobacterales bacterium, assembly GCA_041746335.1. Lineage (GTDB taxonomy): Bacteria > Pseudomonadota > Gammaproteobacteria > Xanthomonadales > SZUA-36 > JAWXBM01. The sequence goes on from JBGTHE010000496.1 coordinate 765, forward strand.
AAGGTTATTCTCAATATTGATCATGCTGCGGTCAGGGACTTGTCCATGGCCAACGACTGGCTCACCTTCAGTGCGCGATTTTCGGGCAGGCGTCATGAGGTCAGGGTTCCGGTCGAAGCTGTTTTGGCGATTTATGCCAAGGAGAATGGCCAGGGCATGATGTTTTCGCAGGAAGAGAACGATTTACCGCCGGATCATGCACCGGACGGAGAAGAGGGCGGACCCAGGCGTTCACATCTCAAACTGGTGAAGTAACCTCAATACTCCTGGATCAAGTCGCCTTTATCGGTGGAGATCAGCACAGTCGATGGGTGCCCCGGTGATACCAGCACTTTGCCTCCCAACTGCAAAATGCCCTGATAGGCGAAATCAAAGCGGTAGACCAGTGCAAACAGTCGCTTTTGCCCTGCAGGACGGTAACTGATCGTTTCAAACACCACCGTATCATCCATCAGCACCAGGCCATGCTCACGGCAGGCAATGGCTGCAACAGCCCGGGCACGCTCACGTCCCTGCACCAGTTGCCACCACGACAGGCTGACCGCGCCGGCAAGAATCAGCAGAATCAAGCCTATCAAGGTGCGGATTTCCGTTCGGATCTGAGCAGTACCAGCACCGCACCGGTGCCACCATCGGCCGGTGAACAGGGTTTGAGAGCCAAAACTGCGGGATGTTGCCATAACACCTGCCAGCTCATCAGTTTCAACACGGGCGGGCCCGCCGATCGCAGGCCTTTGCCGTGCACCACGCGAATACAAGCCAGATCCTGTTGCAGCGATTCAATTAAAAAGCGGATCAGGGCTTTGTGAGCTGCGCCTTCTTTCATGCCATGCAGATCAAAGGAATCCGCGACCGGGCAATCACGGCCGCCCAGCTGACGTAAGTATTTGCGCGGCAAACCCTTTCTGATGAGCGGCTGGGCTTGTTGTGCTGCGTCTGCTACCTCGCCCATCAACCCGGAATCGGACTGAGTCGCTGAAAGGGTGGTGTGAAGCGGGCTCCGAGCCAGTCTCGTTGTGAAATGGGCCGGCTTGGGTGCGGAATCCCGATGCCGTTCGTGAGGCTTCAGGGGACGCACTGCCTGCATCGCAGCTCGAAAACTCTCGATGTCGGTATTCTTTATTTTGCCCAATTACATTTCCGCAGTTGCACTAAGGCCGTACAATAAGTAAGTACAATATGCACTGTCCGGCGCATAAAATCCGGACAGTGATGAATGGTACCCGGCATCATCCCCGATATCAGCTCAGATTTCCGTCCAAGCCACAACAGACGAACCATAATATGCATTTATTGATCAGTAATGACGATGGGATTGATGCCAGGGGAATTCAAGCCCTGGCCAGGTGGATGAAACGCCTGGGAGAAGTGACGGTGGTTGCTCCGCACATCAATCGCAGCGGTGCAAGTAATTCACTGACTCTGGATGCTCCGGTGCGAATCCGTGAAATTGAAGATCGTTGGTTTCGCGTGGTTGGCACCCCCAGCGATTGCGTGCACATTGCCCTGACCGGTCTACTCGAACGCGATCCGGATATCGTGGTATCCGGTATCAATGCGGGAGCCAATCTGGGGGACGACGTCATTTATTCCGGAACGGTAGCTGCAGCCATGGAGGGGCGCTTCCTGGGGCTTCCGGCCATTGCAGTTTCATTGGTATTTGAAGACAAACCTAAAAATTATGATACCGCTGCCCAGGCGGTAAGTCTGGTAGTGCAACGTTTGCTGAGCGATCCATTGCCCGCTGATACCATTCTGAATATCAATGTACCCGATCGGCCCTGGACTGAAATTCAGGGTTTCGAGGTTACCCGGCTCGGACACCGGCATCGCG
>JBGTHE010000497.1:0-8193 GCA_041746335.1 Lysobacterales bacterium
TCTGCTTGCAAGACACGATCAGCAAGCACTTCCGCCTCGGCCAGGCGGTTGGCGCGCTCCAGTAGAGAGGCCAGGTTTGCTGCGGCATCGCCATGTGCCGGCTGCAGGGCAAGAATCAACTGATATTGCTCGCGAGCTTCGGTGCTCCGCCGCAAGCGGGTCAGTACGCGCGCCAGTTCATAGCGGGCATCCACCTCCAGCATTTTTTCTGTAGCTGCAGCCTGCAATGGAGCCAAGGCCTGCGCATATTCGCCCTGGATCCGATATTGGCGTCCCAACCACAGAGCGGCCTGTTTGTTAAGGGCTTGTGCTGGCCAGACCCTTGATAAATCGCGAATGGCTGCTGCATGTTCGCCGCGTTGGGCTGCTGCCAGACCGCGCAGGTTGTAGGCAGCCAGAAGACCGGGGTTTTGACTGAGCAGTTCATTGCAAATCGTCTGGCAGCCAAGCCCATCTCCACTTTGCAAGTGTTGGGCGGCCAGACCAAGTTGATGGCGGGTTTCTTTCATCGAAACCGACGGCTTAGCTTGATCAGGAGCCCTACCAAAGCGGATAGGTGCTCAGAATGTATTTAGCGTTTGAGATGGGTGGCAGTCCCGCATGCCGGTACATCCAGTAGGGCGGGAACATCAGCAACTTACCCTTTGTTGCGGTAGATTTGATGCCCAAATCAACAAACTCGGTCTCGCCTCCGTGCTGCACGTCGTTTAGATACCAAAGGAAAACCAGGTAGCGATTGGCTACTGAACCGATCGCATCAAAATGTGGCTGGAAGCGATCAGCACCGCCCGGGTCATAGCGTTTTATAATCAGTGGTGCCAGGCTGGGGGGCTCAGGGAGTGCTGGCCTTATTCCGCAATCTTTTTCGTAAACCGCCTTGTAGTGACGCAGGCAATTGTGCACGATGTTTCTGAAGTTGAATTCTATGCAGTCGGACAGGTCCCGTTCCAGCCAGCTGCTCTCCGATAAGCCCGACCTGACGCTATAGCCATTTCGTTGCTGTTGGCCGCTATCTGCTTCGAAATACTGCACCACGCGGTCACAGAATTCCGTAGAAAACGCGTTCTCATAACTACGAATGTAATGAGTCAGGTCCGTCAAACCTGTGGTCCTTTGAATGAAGTAAGATTGGTTGAAAGGTACCGAAGCTTGATGATAAGTGCCAGGTTCAGCTGGCGCTGGAGTGGTTCAAACAACCAGCTACCCGATCTGCGGTCACAAGTCCTGTTGATAACGAACGTAGGGAATACGTCCATAGATGGATTCGAAGCGGTCGGTGCCGCTGACAGGTTTGTTTGCAGCATTGGTTTCTTCAGTGCCAGCGCCAAGAACATTGCTGGCCCCTACAGAGAAACTGGCATTCCAGGGTGCACGCCACGTGAAATGCACATCGAAAGTCCCCAGGCTGTTGAGGCTCTGCCGATCCAGAAAATTGATTGGTTCCCGGTAATAACTGCGCACACCACTGCTGAAAGCGCCACGTTTCCATTCAATTCCCAATGACGCTGCATTGAAAGGCTCGGCCTCATTCCACGACAAGGGCGTGAAATCCTGGCCATTCAGCCCGCTCAATTGGGCATCATAGACCCGGGTTAATGCCAAGCCGAGCTGCACTTCTCCAGCCTGGTCGGTGGTAAACCCAACCTGGAAATTCAAATCCACGCCCTTGGCTCCGCTCTGCAATAACGACGAATCGGACATGCCGGGTAAAATATTTTCGAGCGCTGAGGTCGAATAGCGTGTTGGGTCAAAGACCGGGGCCTGATTGAAGCGATTTCCGGGGTTTAGGCCTACCTGGGCATTGCTGGACTGACTGGTGAACCAGGTAATGGAGCTTGAAAATGCGCCCAGTTCCTTGCTGGCACCCAGGCTCAGGGTGCGCCGGTCAAATGCTGCTGGCTGATCATCCACGAAACGACAGCCCGACGCGGTGTAAGAATCCGGTTTGAGTGTTCCGTTCAGGCATTGAATATTGCCCACAGCCTGGTATTGCGGACTGGCTATTGCATGATCCGACCGACTTTGCACGCTGAAGCCGTGGCCCAGTGGCAAGGTCAATGCTGCGCCAATGCCTAGTAGAGCGGGATAATTCAGGTTTTGCTCTAAATGATCGTTCTGGAATTGCAGCGGATATTCCAGTTGCAATTGCAGTTTAGGAATGTCGCTGCCCGCCAGATCAAACTCGAAAGCGCCCGAAACAGGCTCCAGAATCAGCGGTGTTCCGGGGTGAATGGGGGTCTGGCGGTGGGTAGCGGAAGCAGCGCCGGAGTTGTTCGGCCTGTAGGCGCCCCGATCGTTATCATGATCCAGCAATTGCAGAGTATGGGTATTAAGATCAGCGCCGAAAACATCCGTAGCGAACAGGCATAGCAAAACAGCCCAAACCAATGGGTTGTGCCTAAGCTTTTGCGATGTCTGTAGAATGATCATTAATTCCGTTGTAAAACAAACCGTTATATTAATTTTCCGCCGGGACGATGCTTTAGAGCCGCTCTGCAGTGGAAAGTTTAATTTAAATATAGCAAATTTAAGGGAAATTCACGCAAAATATTCATCATTTTTGAGCTCGTACACCGCCGCAACTTTACAACAGGGCAATAGCTTGGTTCGAACCTCTACTCCAGTTTGTGATTTCGGTGCTCCTGCACCCGAATTTAACCTGCCGGGCATAGACGGCAAACTCTGGTCTCGCGAAGAGTGCGTGGGAACGCGTGGCCTCCTGGTCATGTTTATCTGTAATCATTGCCCCTACGTACAGGCCATCAACAAAAAGCTGGTGCGAGACACCATAGCGTTGATCCAGCTGGGTATCGGCTGCGTTGCCGTAATGCCAAATGATACCCAGGCCTACCCGCAAGACGACTTGCCCCATATGCGACAGGTGGCGCAGGAACAGGGTTATCCATTTCCTTATCTGATCGATGAAAGCCAACAAGTTGCCAGGCAGTTTGGCGCAGTATGTACGCCGGATTTTTTTGGCTATAACTCGGCATTGCAACTTCAGTATCGTGGCAGGTTGGACTCAGCCGGAAAGAACGATGTCGATGATGCACCACGAGAGTTGTATATCGCGATGAAAAGTGTTGCGGAAAATGGAAAGGGCCCACTCGAACAAGTGCCTTCCATGGGCTGTTCCATCAAGTGGCGGTCGAATGAGTAAGATGTGCGGCGGCGGTAGTCTGACAGCCGCTACAAACCTGAGTTAGTATGTGCTCCGCTGTCAGCCTGAGCTGACCGGACCAGAACCGAAGGAGAGGCCGATATGGCGCAATTGTTACTTGTCGGTATAGACAGCAGCGCATGCTGTCAGCGAAGTGTGGATTACGCAGCTCAACTGGCCGGCTCTGCCAATGCCAGGCTACTTGTATTGCACGTTATTGAATGGTCGCCTTATTCCTTCAACACCGCCAGTGAAAACGAAGTCCGGCACAAACGTCGTGAAGAGGAATTAGACCGTGCTTATGCGGAACTGATAAATCCCGTGGTGGAAGCCTTAACGGCCAAAGGCCTTAAGGTAGAAGGTATGGTGCGCCACGGTCATCCGGCGAAAACGCTGAATGATATTGCCAACGAAAAAGGGGCCAGCAATATTGTGATTGGCCGCAAGGGATCCTCACGAATGAAGGCTCAGTTGTTTGGCAGCGTCCCCAGCACCCTGGTGCAAATTGCCGACGTGCCAGTGACTGTTGTTCCCTGAAGCAAGTGGCGAGAACAGAACTTCAAAACCGCAGCCCCAACCCATCTTTAGAGACAGCCAGGAGTTTCAAATGTCTAGAATAAAAAGCATCATTGGTCTGCTCGGCCTGTACTGGTTACCACTCATTGCTCTGGCGCAAGACGGAGTGGACAACCGCATTGACCAGGCCGTTAAGCCGTACGCGGATGCAGTCTCGGGATTCATTTTTTCGTCGTTTCCGGTGAATGGTGTGCCCATCCCTTTTGTGCTGGTTTGGCTGATATTGGCAGCTGTCGTATTCACCTTTTATTTCGGTTTCATTAATCTGCGTGCGCTGCGACATGGTTTCCAGCTGGTACGCGGCGATTATTCCGACCCAACCGCTACGGGCGAAGTGACTCACTTCCAGGCTCTGGCCACAGCGTTGTCCGGCACGGTTGGTTTGGGCAATATCGCTGGCGTCGCTGTTGCTGTATCACTTGGTGGGCCGGGTGCCACCTTCTGGATGATTGTTGCCGGCTTCCTGGGCATGTCCTCCAAGTTTGTGGAATGTACTCTGGGTGTGCGATACCGCAATGAATACAGCGACGGTTCAGTATCCGGTGGCCCGATGTACTACCTGTCCAAGGGTCTCGCCGAGCGCAGCGACAAGCTTAAGACTCTGGGCAAGATTCTTGCAGTCGTATTCGCCATTTTTTGCATTGGCGGGTCTTTTGGCGGCGGCAACATGTTCCAGGCCAATCAGAGTTTCAAACAAGTGTTGGCAGTAACCGGTGGCGATGCCAGCTGGTTAGCCGATAAAGGGTGGTTGTTCGGCTTGGTCATTGCCAGTTTTGTTGGCATGGTCATCATCGGCGGTATCCAGAGCATCGCCCGTGTAACTTCCAAGATCGTGCCTCTGATGGGCATCATTTACGTTGGCGCGGGCTTGATCATTATCGGCATGCATATCCCGCAGCTTCCGGCAGCATTCACGGCTATCGTAGTTGGCGCGTTCAGCCCGGAAGGTGTCGCAGGTGGGGTGGTCGGGGTTCTGTTCCAGGGTTTCAAAAGGGCGGCTTTTTCCAATGAGGCGGGAATAGGTTCAGCAGCTATCGCGCACTCAGCAGTCCGCACCAATCGCCCCATCACCGAAGGTTTTGTGGCCCTTTACGAACCATTCGTTGATACCGTCGTAATCTGTACCATCACTGCCCTCGTCATCATCATTACCGGCACCTGGGATCCCAGTGTTGACCCCAGTCAGGGCGTGGCACTGACTTCAAGGGCATTTGAATCGACCATTTCCTGGTTCCCATGGGTATTAACCGTGGCAGTTATCCTGTTTGCCTTTTCGACCATGATCTCCTGGTCATACTACGGCCTTAAAGCCTGGACCTATTTGTTCGGCCATTCATTGATCATCGACATAACCTACAAGCTGCTGTTCCTGGCATTCGTGGTCATCGGCGCATCCATGCAGCTGGGTTCGGTTATCGACTTTTCCGACGCCATGATATTTGCAATGGCTTTCCCCAACATCATTGGTATTTATTTCCTGTTACCGGTGGTGAAACGGGAGTTGAATGAATACTGGGCTGAGTACAAAGCAGGTACCCTGCAGAAATTCGGCAAGGCTGCTAATCGCGTTTGACTTCGGGCCACACGAGTACCACTGGAATTGCATGTGCCGGCCTTGCCCCGGCGCAAGGCAATCGGCGAAGATTGTCTGCTATTTTTTACGTTGCCTGGCTACAGGCCGCAGGAACCCTTGATTTGAAATGACAGCCAGGAAAGCAAATGCCCAGCAGACGTGATCTCGCCAATGCCATACGCGCTTTGTCAATGGACGCAGTCCAACAAGCCAATTCAGGCCATCCGGGCATGCCCATGGGGATGGCAGATATCGCTGAAGTGCTGTGGAACGACCACCTGAAACACAATCCAGTCAACCCGGCTTGGCCGGATCGCGACCGCTTTGTATTGTCCAACGGCCACGGTTCGATGTTGTTGTACTCAGTTCTGCACCTCACTGGCTACGATCTGCCCATTGAGGAACTGAAAAACTTTCGGCAATGGCATTCGCGCACCGCTGGGCATCCTGAATATGCGGAAACTCCTGGCGTTGAAACAACCACGGGCCCGCTCGGTCAGGGCATCAGCAATGCGGTCGGTATGGCGATTGCTGAAAAGGTGCTGGCCAATCGGTTCAACCGTGAAGGCGCCGCTATCGTGAATCACCACACCTGGGTGTTCCTCGGCGACGGTTGTCTGATGGAAGGTATTTCCCATGAGGCCTGCTCATTGGCGGGAACTCTGGGTTTGGGCAAGCTGATCTGCTTCTGGGACGACAATGGCATTTCCATTGACGGTGAAGTGCAGGGTTGGTTTACCGACAACACAGCCGCACGTTTCGAGGCTTACGGTTGGCAGGTTATCCGTGATGTAGACGGTCATGATCCGGTGGAAATCCAGCAGGCTGTGGCCACCGCACGCGCGGAAACCGACCGTCCCACGCTGATTTGCTGCCGCACAGTGATCGGTTTTGGTGCACCCAACAAGCAGGGTACGGAAGCTACTCATGGCGCGCCGCTGGGTGCTGCTGAAATTGCCGCCGCCCGCGAGCATCTGGGATGGCCGCATGCTCCGTTTGTGGTTCCTGTAGACATAGCCCAAGAGTGGGATGCCCGGGAGGCAGGTGCCAGCCGCGAACGGGATTGGCAACAATTGTTCGACACTTACAGTCAGCAGTATCCCGAATTGGCAGCAGAGTACAAACGTCGTATGCAAGGCGAATTGCCTGCAGATTGGCAAGCACGCAGCGCCGAGGCAATTGCCGGGATGCAAGGCAAAGGCGGCGACGTGGCATCACGCAAATCCTCCTTGCTGTCTCTCGAAGCCTTCGGCCCCTTACTGCCAGAGTTGATTGGTGGATCGGCCGATCTTGCCGGCTCAAACCTGACCATCTGGTCAGGCAGTGAAGATGTCAGGCAGGGTGGGGCAAATGGCAATTACATCTATTTTGGCGTGCGTGAATTCGGCATGACTGCAATTTGCAATGGCATTGCTTTGCATGGTGGCTTCATCCCCTACAACGCTACCTTCCTGGTGTTTTCCGACTATGCCCGCAATGCAGTGCGCATGTCAGCGTTGACTCCGGCGCAGAACATTCACGTCTATACCCATGACTCCATCGGTTTGGGCGAAGACGGGCCCACCCACCAACCGATTGAACATGTGGCCAGTCTGCGCTTGATACCGGAACTGCAGGTCTGGCGCCCCTGCGATACGGTGGAGTCGGCAGTCGCGTGGAAGGCAGCCATAGAAAACAGCGGTAAGCCCACAGCAATGGTCTTTACCCGCCAGACTTTGCCTCATCAACCACGAACACAAACCCAAATAGATGACATTTCTCGCGGCGGTTATGTGCTGCTGGAGTCAGCGGGCCCTGCCGATGCCATGATCATTGCAACGGGTTCGGAAGTCGGATTGGCAGTATCAGCCGCCAAACAGCTGCTGGATGAAGGTGTGGCGGTACGCGTGGTGTCGATGCCAAACCCGGGTTTATTCCTGCAGCAGGATGTAGCCTACCGCGAATCCGTATTACCCCATGCTCTGCAGGCACGGGTTGCGGTTGAGGCCGGCGTCAGCCTGTATTGGCATGCCTTTGTGGGACCAGCGGGCAGAATTATCGGCATAGACAAATTCGGTGCTTCGGCACCCGCCAACATTCTGTTTGAGCAATTCGGTTTCACAGTTCCGCATGTTTGCAAGGCGGTGCGTGAAGCCATAGGCGCCAGCCAGGCCTGAAACAGCGGCCGCACCAGTTTCATAAAAAGGCAGCTCTGGTTAATTCATCCTTGAATTATCAGAGCACGCAAAACAAAAAATGTCATTTTTGTTTTGCTTCATTTTCAATGACAATCATTGAAAATGGCGGTACATACGTGTACCACAGAAACTCTGAGTTAATCAGAGTTTCCTAAAGCATATTCAGGAGCGAGAAATGGCGATTAAAGTAGCAATCAATGGTTACGGCCGTATCGGACGTAACATTCTGCGTGCTCTGTACGAAGCGCGACGCACCGACGAAATCAACATTGTGGCAATCAATGATCTGGGTGACGCTGAGACCAACGCCCATCTGACACGTTACGACACGGCGCATGGCAAATTCCCGTTTGACGTAGTCGTGGACCAGGGTGATCTGATCATCGACGGCGATCGCATCAAAGTTCTGGCAGAACGTGATCCTGCAAAACTGCCCTGGAAAGACCTGGGTGTTGATGTGGTACTCGAATCGACCGGATTCTTCACCAGTAAAGAAAAAGCCAGTGCCCATCTGACTGCGGGTGCGAAGAAGGTCATCATTTCTGCGCCGGGTACCGGTGTGGATAACACGGGGGTGTATGGGGTAAATCACCTTAGTCTGAAATCTACCGACCAGGTGATTTCAAATGCCTCCTGCACTACCAATTGCCTGGCACCGCTGGCTAAAGTGCTGCATGAAGGTGTGGGCATCGTGCACGGTTTGATGA
>JBGTHE010000498.1:0-3423 GCA_041746335.1 Lysobacterales bacterium
TAACGCTTTGGCTTCAATTTGACGAATACGTTCGCGGGTGACATCAAACTGTTTCCCTACTTCTTCTAAGGTATGATCCGTATTCATGTTAATCCCGAAACGCATGCGTAACACTTTGGCTTCCCTTGGCGTGAGTGAGCCCAAGACTTTTTGCACGGCTTCTGACAAGCCAAAATTGGTGGCGGCATCAATGGGTGAGATGGTATTGCTGTCTTCTATAAAATCACCCAAATGCGAATCTTCATCATCACCAATCGGTGTTTCCATGGAGATCGGTTCCTTGGCGATTTTCAGCACCTTGCGCACTTTGTCCTCCGGCATTTCCATGCGCTCAGCCAGTTCTTCCGGCAAGGGCTCGCGGCCCATTTCCTGCAACATCTGCCGGGAAATACGGTTGAGCTTGTTGATGGTCTCGATCATGTGCACGGGAATACGGATGGTGCGGGCCTGGTCAGCAATTGAACGTGTGATGGCCTGACGTATCCACCAGGTGGCATAGGTTGAGAACTTGTAGCCACGACGATATTCAAACTTGTCCACCGCTTTCATCAGGCCGATGTTGCCTTCCTGAATCAGGTCGAGGAATTGCAGGCCGCGATTGGTGTATTTCTTCGCAATCGAAATGACCAGGCGCAGGTTGGCTTCAACCATTTCCTTCTTGGCGCGGCGGGACTTCGCTTCACCTATCGACATCTGTCGATTGATATCCTTTAGTTCGGAAATGCTCAGGCGAGAGTCGTTTTCAATACGAGCCAGCTTCTCCTGGACGGCTTTGATTTCTGCCGCATATTCCCTCAATGATGGCACCCACTTCTGCTTGCCGCGCAACATGGGCGTAAGCCACTTGGGGTTCGCCTCGTTCTCGGCAAAACTCTTCAGGAAAGTCACCTTGGGCATACGCGCCTGCAATACGGCCATCTGCAGAATCAAGCGCTCAAGATCACGGGCCTGAGATACGGTATATCGCAACCGGTCGATCAGGTGATCCACCATGCGGGCCGGGAACTTGATAGTCAGGAAAATCTCAGCCATGTCGTTCCGGAGTTTCATCACGCTTTTGTGGCTGGGTCCGTTCTTAACATGCAGCACCAGATACTTCTTGTGCAACGCGGCGAGCTCATTAAAGCGTCGGATTACCTCTTCGGGATCAGGGCCAGTGGATCCCGCCTCCTCCGCTTCTTCGGAATCCTCTTCATCCTCATCATCGAGATCACTGTCACTATCTGCGTCATGGTCTTCATCGTCGACGCCCGCTTTGACCGGCTTAGCTGCCGGCGGAATTTCCTGCTTGGCCAATTCGGCGGGATCAATGAAGTCCAGCATGACCTCAGTCAGCCGCTGACTGCCTTCGGTGTATAACTGATATTCATGTAACAGGGTTTCGATGGAGCCCGGGAAGCGTGCCAGGGCTTCGTGTACTTGCAACAAGCCATCTTCGATGCGCTTGGCAATGGCGATTTCGCCGTCGCGAGTGAGCAGTTCCACCGTACCCATTTCGCGCATATACATGCGCACCGGATCTGTGGTGCGGCCAATTTCGGTTTCCACTGCTGCCAGCGCTGCAGCAGCTTCTTCCGTAGCGGTTTCGTCATCGCTGTCGGTAGTGGCTTCGTCATTGAGGATAATGTCATCGGTATCGGGCGCTTCTTCATGCACCTGGATACCCATGTCATTGATCATGTTAACGATGTCTTCAATCTGCTCCGGATCGACGATATCATCAGGCAAATGGTCGTTGACCTGGGCATAGGTCAAAAAACCCTGCTCCTTGCCTTGAATAATCAGGTCTTTCAGTTGCGATTGCTGATTCTGATTCATTGCTGGTTCTGTAGTCATTGGGTATCGTCGCGAATGCTGTTACGGCAAACTGCCGCTAGAATTCCGGTAGTTTACCGAAGCAAACCTGACCGGGCCTTTATAAATTCCTGCCGTTGTTGGTTAAGCGCCAACCAGCGCTGGTACTGATCTGGGCTCATTTCGGTGGTTGAAGAGGGCATTTTTCCAATAAGAATATTGGTCCATTCTAGTTCAAGCCCGGTCAACGCATCCCTGAATTCCTGTGCCAAGTTTTGAGCTTCCCCTTGAATGATCCAGGTTGCCAGCGTGGTCAAGTGCATTTGAGCAGGATGATCTCGCCATAATTCCAGTAACTGTGCCGTGCTGATATTGGGACGTTCGGCGCAGAAGTCAATAAGTTCTCTCAAAATATCCATGCCTTGCAGGTCACAATCAGGCAGGAAGGGCCTTCGCTCGACGTGCTTTGCCATGCCCGGATCCTGCACCAGATGCGCCATGGCCAGCCTTATGGGTGTTCGCTGCTGTATGGGTGGCATCCCTTGCGCAGACGTGCCAGCCCTGAACTGCGCCGGCCCTGGCCTGGGCTGGTTTCTTTCGTGGCCTCTTTTGGGGCTCCTTTCCAACTGGTGCCGCGCAAGCTCCTCCAGCCGTTGCATCATCATGTCACGAAAGACACCTTCAGGAATCTTCAGCAGCCCTGGTCTGGCCAGCTCCACCAGGCGTGCACGTCCATCCAGCGAACCCATATCCACCTGTTCGGTGAAATGCCGGAAATAGAACTCCGACAATGGCTGGGCAGCGGCCAACAAGTTAGCAAATTTTTCTGCACCGAGCTTGCGGACCATACTGTCCGGGTCTTCACCTTCGGGCAGGAACAGGTATCGGGCTTGGCGTCCATCCCGCATACGGGGCAGCGTGGATTCCACCGCCCGCCAGGCGGCCTGCCGACCGGCCCGGTCGCCATCAAAACAATAAGTCACTTCCTCGGAAGCCCGGAAAACCTGATCGACCTGGTCACCGGTAACTGCAGTACCCAGGGTGGCCACAGTATTACCGAAACCATATTGCGCCAGGGCCACCACGTCCATGTAGCCTTCAACGACGATAATCCGATCCAGCCGTCCGCTGGTCTTACGTGCCAGGTACAAGCCATAGAGCTCCCGGCCCTTATGGAATAACTCCGTTTCCGGTGAGTTGAGATACTTGGGGCCGTCGTCGGCCAGGGCGCGACCTCCAAAGGCAATCACTCGTCCACGACGATCGTGAATCGGAAACATGATCCGGTGGCGAAACTTGTCGTACGAGCCGCTTTTACCTTCACTCAGCATACCGCCGCGCTGCAACAGGGCGAGTTTTTCAACGGTTCCACCCAAAGCGTCCCGCAGGTGATTCCAGCCCGCTGGTGCGAAACCGATGCTGTATTCCCTGGCAATCTCGCCAGAAAGTCCCCGGGTTTTCAGGTAAGCAACCGCTTCATCGTTAGCCGGCAGTTGTTCCTGGTACCACTTGGCTGCGGCCTCCATCATGTCCAGCAAACCATCAGCCGGTTTGCGCGACGCAGCGGCATCGCGCGGCACCGTCATGCCAATCTGTCGAGCAAGCTCCTCTACCGCATCGACAAACTCC
>JBGTHE010000499.1:0-6572 GCA_041746335.1 Lysobacterales bacterium
ACGGCGAGCTGAACTGTGAAATCACAGAAGAAGGCCTGCTCGGTTACACGCCGACCTACCAAGCGGATGGACCGGGTCCTTTTAACACAGATGGCGGTTGTAATTTCGATGATGTCGAAGGCGGCGCGGAGAACACTTGCCACATCGTCAACGTTGCCGATTTCGTCGACATCGAGATCGAGAAAGTATGGGTGGTGGAGGGATCCGGTGGTGATCTGGTCGATACCAGTTACCAGCTGACCTTGTACTGCGATGCGATCATTGAAGACGGCCAGGACTTGTGCGGTGGTAGCCAAGAAGGCCCGTTTGGAAATGGCGACTATCAAACCTGCAAGGTCTTCAACGGAGACGGTTCCCAGCTGTTCATTGCGGAGGTGCAACCAGAGTATCCGAGCTCGCACTGCTGGGTGGTTGAACGCGTAGACGACAGCGGGGTAGAAGTCGACAACGGCTGTATGGGCCTAACTGTTAGCGCCGGTGTGGGCGATGCCTGCACCATCATCAACACGGTGTTCTTCGAGGGCATCCCGACCGTCAACCAGTATGGCAAGGTGCTGATAATCCTGTTGGTCCTGGGTGCGGGTCTTCTGGCGTATCGCCGGATCGTGTAACGACGACACGGCATCAGGAATGATAGGTCGGAGCCAGGCTCTGGCCTATTTTTGCAGCGAGGCTTGTTTGCAGATTCCCAGGCTCGCGGATGCAACGACTGGAGCGCGCATGGGTCAGTTTATACTCCGACCTCAAATTTCTGTGAGCCGAAACTCATAACCGGCTGAGAATGTTGCGGCTAAGCGGTGCGTGCAAATATCGCAGCGCGGCACCCACAGTGCGGCGTAATGGGAATGACGCCAATGGTTCAACCGGCCAGGTGGTCTCGGCCCGTCCGTTCGACACGGCCAATTCGGCGAGAAACCGGCCAAACAGCAAGGCATAATTGATCCCGGTTCCAGAGTAGCCGAAAGCGGTCCAGGCGTTTGGCCCGAGCTGGCACATGCGCGGCAGCATATCCCGGCTGAGTCCGATCTTGCCATAGTGCAAGTAGCGCCAACGAGGCTCAGGGAAGTCCCGGAACAGGCGCCTGAACTTGCGCATGAATGGCGCAGCGGCCAACTCGGCATCTTTGCTCTGTAACGCAGGCGCCAGTACTGAGGTAACCAGGCGATTTCCCCCGGCCCGCCTCAGGGTAAAAACATTGGAAAGATCCAGATCGGCCACGGCGGCACCAGCGGGTAACAAATCATCGAGAGCATCGTACGGATCAGAAGCGATCACTCCCGCATGCCACTCAGCCTGCGCGGAGGCAATCCGTGGCCACAAGTTTCCGGTTGAAACTCCGGTGGCCAGCAACAAGGTATTGCAGGTTAGCGTTCCGTCATCCGAGCTCAACTTCCACAGGTTGTCATGATGCTCGATCGAACGCACCGGCGAATGCGAATGGACCAATGCGCCGGCTTCGGTGGCTGCGCGACACAACTCGCGACTCAGCGCCAGCGGATTGAGGGTCGCGCCACTCTTCAGCAGCAGCCCCCCTTTAAAGTGTGAGCCAGCCACATATCGGCGCAGAGCGACCTCGTCAAGATAGGGGTTATCGATCCCCAGAGACTGCCAATCGCTGGACTCCAGCGCCAGCTCATGTGCCCGCTTTGAATCCGCAGTGGCCATGACCAGTCCGCCGGGGTTCCACTCAATGGCGAGGTCGTACTCCGCGATCCAGCGGCAGAGCAAAGACGGCCCGGTGGCCACCATTCGCGTTAGTGCATTGCCGAGCTCAGCACCGAAGCGTGCGCGAATGATGGCAGGGTCCTTCATCCACCAGTTAGGCTCCATCCAACCGGTGTTCCGGCCGGACTCCCCCCAGCCAGGCTCGAACGCTTCAAGCACCACGCATCGGGCGCCTGCTTCGGCCAGGTGTAGGGCGGCGCTGAGCCCGGTGTAGCCGGCACCGACGATTGCGATATCAACTTTTTGTGAACCGCTGAACTTAGGCAACGCTGGGCAGGGAGGTGCGGTTTCCGCCCACACCCCGAAGGGGTGGCCGGGATTTTTGCCAGAATTTATCTCGGAATTTTTGCCTAGAGTTGCGATGGATCCCATTTCAGCTTCATTTTGTAAACTTTGAGGTTGATGTTGGGCTCGAGGGCAATGATGTCGCCGTGTCCGTAAAGATGCTCGCCGAGGAATTCGCGGAAATGTTCCTGATCGCGGTGAAAGGAGGTCACGGCCAGGTCATGCACGCCGGTCATCTGCACCACGTAATAAACCTCCGGTACCGCTGCCAGCCGATTCGCTACTTTGTCTATGTCGGCACTGGGATTGAGCTTCAGCAATACCACCGAATTCCATTGGAATCCGAACGCTGCCGGAGCCGCCTCCGCAACAATCTGACTGGAATTGTCCTGCCGCAACTGGCGCACACGATTGCGGACCGTGCCTTCAGAAACACCGACCTTCTCTGCAATGGTCGAGAAGGCCATGCGCCCGTCTTCCTGAAGCAGGGCGATGATTTCCCAGTTCAGCTTTTCGTCTTCTGATAAGTGGTCAAACAGGCCTGGTGGCTTGGATCTGGGAACTTTGCTCATGACATAAAACCCTCGGGGATTGTTTCGAGCTTAGGGGAGTTCGCGGCAGACTGTCAAGAATTTATAATCTACGTTATGCGTAGATGTTATTGACTATAAATGATGATTACGTAATAAAATCGGTTTAATGTTATTGACTTCGTAATAAATTCGAAATAGTCTTGCGGCCTTGTGAACGGAGATTCAGTCGCGATGCAGCCCACAGATTCCACGAAATCCAATACCGGGCAGGGGCGCTTACAACCGCCGGCTGAGGGCGCCGATGGGCTGTTTTCACAATCCTGGTTTCCGGTGTGCCTGTCGAATGAGCTCGTCATTGGTCAGGTGCGAGGATTCGACTTTCTTGATGGGCGGATTGTGGTGATGCGCGGAGAAAGCGGTGTGGCGCAGGCGCTGAGTGCCTATTGCCCGCACCTCGGCGCCGACCTTGCGGTAGGGCAGGTAATGGGAAACGAGATTCGTTGCGCATTCCATCACTGGAGGTATGACTGCTCAGGGCGCTGCACACGCACCGGCACCGGCCACCCCGCGCCACGCAACGCACGTTTGTTTCAATTTCCAACCGTCGAGAAATATGGCGTCATCTACGTTTTCAACGGTGAATCGTCGTTGTTCGACTTGCCTGCTTTTCCCTTTCCCGAAAATGAGTTGATGGTGAGATCGGAGCGCATTGAGATACCCATGCCAGTCGATCCCTGGGTTATCTGTTGCAATACTCCCGACATTCAACACATTCGCGTGGTACACGGTGTCACTTTCGACGACGAGGATCCCGGCAAGAGCGCGCAATGGACCGATCACTCCATGGTCTACAGCTTCAGCGGCAAACATGCCATGGGCGAGAAGATACGTTTTGATGTAGGTATCTATGGCACGTCGATTTTTTATCAGGCAGGCGAAATGCTGGGACGCTGGTTTGGCTTTATCGCTCCCATGGGTCTGCCGCGACCTGGCTGTTCAGACGGTTATCTGACCATTGCAGTTCGACGTGACGAACCAGACGCTGAAGAATACTTGCAGTCGATCATAGATCTTGAAAAGCGTGTGGTCAGTGAAGATGCCGACATTCTGGCTACCATCCGCTTCCGGCCCGGAACATTGACCCCGGCAGACCAGACCCTGGCGCGGTTCCTCCGCTATTTGCAGCTTTACCCGAGGGCTCACCCCTCGGCTGACTACATTCGCTAAAACCACATAAAAAGGATTCCGTCATGATCACATCGTCATTGACCCGAAAAAGAATCTGTATTGCAGTCCTGCTGTCCGCGGCCTTAAGCCCACCAGTACTGGGAAGCCGACCGGTGCTCGCACAAGCAGAACTTGCCCTGGAAGAAGTTCTCGTCACTGCCCGCAAGCGAGAGGAAAACCTGCAGGAAGTACCAGACAGCATTACGGCGTTCTCTGAGCTGCAAATTGAAGAGCGGCGAATAAACGTTCTTGACGATGCCGTCAAGTACACGCCGAACATGCATATCGTCAATGATCAGGATGCGGCCACCAATATTGTCACCATTCGCGGCATTGGTACCAACCGCAATCTGGCAGCCTCCATTGCCTACGTGGTGGATGGTGTAATCCTGCCCGACAGCGACGCCTTTACAGCCGACCTTTCGGATGTTGAACAAATCGAAGTGCTGAAAGGACCTCAAGGCGCGCTGTACGGTCGCAATGCCATCGGCGGTGTGGTCAGCCTGACTACTAAACGCCCGGGTGAGGAGTTTGAAAGCACCCTGAAGGGCGGATTCAGCAATGGCGATACGGTTGATCTGTTTGGCGCTGTCGGCGGTGCACTTGCGGCTGACAATCTGTTTGCGCGCGTCACCGTCAAGTACCACAACACCGATGGCCTGATCGACAACCAGTTTACCGGCGAGCCGCTGGATCATGACGAGACCGCGAAAATTACCGGTCGCCTGATCTGGGAAGCCACCGATACTTTCTCGCTGGACCTTCGGGCCTCCTGGTTTGACCAGGATGCCGGGGCCGCCTGGTACAGCACGGCCGATGTGTTGGGAACCACGGGCGGCAGACTCACGGAAGAATTCGCGCGGGTGAAACCCAACCAGAACGATTTGTCGTTTTCGCAGCGCGAAATCAGCGATATTTCATTGGTGGCGGATTGGCGGACGGATGCGGGCACGTTCACCTCAATTACCGCTTACGACGAAATCGACTTTCTCTTCCAACAGGATCTGGACTACAACCCATTCACGCTGGCCAAGGATACGCAGCAGTCACGCGATGTTCATGGCATCAGCCAGGAAATTCGACTCACTTCCAATGAAGAAAACCCACTTCGTTATATTGTCGGAGCGTATTACCAGCAAACCGATCGCGACCTGGCAACCTCCACCAATCTGGATTTCTGTTTCCTGCTGCCGATTCCAGGCTGTCCTACGCCCCCGGGTCAGGAGTCAGGATTCCTGACCTTTGTGCCCCTCAACACGCTTGAAGGGAATTTTGACCAATGGGCCATTTTCGGACAGGCGAATTACGACCTGACGGAACAATTGGAGCTGAGCGTGGCCTTGCGTTACGACCGCGATGAGCGCTCACAGTACGACCTCTTGAGCGGTCGAACAGACTCCGCAACGTTTGACGACTGGCAGCCCAAGGTCTCGCTGGCCTGGCAGCAGAACGACAACGTCATGCTCTACGGTACCTATGCCGAGGGCTACAAAAGCGGCGCTTTCAATCCGCCGCCGCCCGGTGCATCCTTTCCACTGGTGGTGGAGAAGGAAGGAAGCGACGGATTTGAAGTGGGTATGAAATCCACCTGGGCAGACAGGCGCCTGTTACTTAACGTTGCGCTGTACTACACCGACTACAGTGATGTGCAGATTTTCCAGCTGGACCTGAGTACGGGCGGACAGGTGGCGATCAATGCCAACGAGGCTGAAATAACAGGTGGGGAAGTTGAATTGGTGGCTTTACCGGCAGAGGGCTGGGAGTTGTCCGCGAGCTACGGCCACACCAATGCTGAGTTTACCGACTTCAACGGCACCGGCTTGTTCGACGGCAACACACTGCCAAACGCGCCCGAGTCCACTCTGAACCTGGGTGGCCGCTACGAACACCCCCTCGCGGACAATAAAAGCCTGATCACCCGACTCGATTATCGCCGCACCGGAAAAATCTACTATGCTGAGGACAATGTGATTTACCAGCCCACCTATGACACGGTCGACGCCATGGTATCGATGAAAGGTGAGCGTTGGACAGTTTCACTGTGGGGCAAGAACATCTTCGATGAGCGCTACGTGAGCTCCGCCTTCTCCAGGGCAGTATCCCCATTGATCTTCGGAACATTGGGCCTCGACATCATCCAGATCAATGAAGGCGCGCGCTACGGCGTTGATCTCACCTGGGATTATTGAGATGACAAACGACCGCAGGAACATAGAGACCATTTTCGACAACGAAGCAGCAGAACGGGCCTTTGGATTCGCGCAGGCAAGCCGGGTCGGTGAGTGGCTTTTCGTATCAGGAACACTGGCGGTGGATGATCAGTACGCGCCAGTCGGTGAAGGCGACATGGCAGCACAGCTCCGGTGCGTCTACCAGCGACTGGCTTCAACGCTGCAAGCACAGGGAGCAGACTTTTCGAACGTTATTCGGGAAACCGTTTTTGTAACTTCGATGGACGCCTTTCTGGCTGCTAACTCCATTCGTCTGGAAACTTACGACGGCCACTTTCCGGCCTGTACTGTGGTTGAGGTTGCGCGGCTCGCGTTTCCACCGTGTATGGTCGAAATCGAACTCATTGCGCGGATTCCCTGATGATCATCGTGGAGCAAGCCGTGTCGTTGAATGCTGTTGCGCAGCAAGTGTTCCAAGCCTTCGTGGATCCCCGGGAGCGCCTTGAACTGATGCGAGACTATGTCCTTCGCGTGGAATGCGAGGGTTTCGGACTTGGCTCGGTATACACCATGTGGGTCGAAGCCGAGCGGGGCGAGGTTGGTGTCAGGGAATTAACCGTAGCCTTTGACG
>JBGTHE010000500.1:0-2044 GCA_041746335.1 Lysobacterales bacterium
AGGTAGCGGGTAAAGCGCGCAGCGGTAGCACCGTCGATCACCCGATGGTCATAAGAAACCGACAAAGGCAACATCAGCCTGGGTTGAAAAGCTTTGCCATCCCAAACAGGTTTGATGCTGGAGCGTGAAACACCCAGAATAGCGACTTCCGGCGCATTGATGATGGGCGTAAACGCTGTTCCCCCTATGCCGCCCAGGCTGGAAATGGAGAAACAACCTCCTTGTATGTCCTTGGGTTTCAACTTCTGATCTCTCGCCACTGCGCTTACTTCAGACAATTCGCGAGCCAGGTCCATTATGCCTTTGCGGTCACATTCACGAAGCACAGGGACGACCAGGCCTTGCGGCGTGTCCACCGCAATGCCGATATTGAAATAACCTTTCAAAAGCAGGTTTTCCCCACTTTCATCCAGGGAGGCATTGAACTGCGGATATTTCTTCATGGCAGCCACGCTGGCCTTGATCAAAAATACCAGTGGCGTTAGCTTGAAACCTTGTTGTTCGGCTTCTGATGCATGCTCTTTGCGAAAAGCCTCCATGTCAGTAATATCAGCTTCGTCGTGCTGGGTGACATGTGGAATACTGACCCAATTACGGTGCAGATGCCCGGCAGAGATCTTCTGAATGCGCGACAGCGGCTGCTTCGTTATCTCACCAAACCTGGAGAAATCGATCTTGGGAGCTGGCGGCAAGTTGAAGCCGGCAAAGCCGGAGGGTGAGGAAGATGCCTTGGCCAAACTAGCCTGCCCGCTCATGACCGACTTCACAAATGCAGTCACGTCTTCGGCGAGAATTCGCCCGCCTTTGCCACTGCCTTTTACTCTGCATAAATCGACACCCAACTCGCGCGAATAGCGCCGCACGGAGGGGCTGGCATACGGCAATGAACCCGGTTTGCTATGTTCAGCCGTGGTGACTGCCGGCGGTGGCGTGGGTGAAGGAGCAGACGCAGGCAATGCAGATTCAACAGAGTCTCTTTCTGCTTCTGCTGGGGCTTCTCCTGAGGGTGGTTCAGTTGGGCCAGCATCTGTTGTACGGCCAACTTGCGCCTGGTCCGCCGGCCGCGGTGCTATTTCGGAATCCGCTGCATCAGGTTGGTCTGACTCCGCCGGTGCTTCCAATTCGCTCACTTCAAGCGTTGCAACCAGATCACCTTGCGACACTTGATCGCCAACTTTCAGTTTCAACTCCCTGATCACACCGGCTTGTGGCGAGGGGATTTCCATGGTTGCCTTGTCGCTTTCCAGAGTGACCAGTGACTGTTCGGTTTGCACTGAATTACCGACAGCAACCAGCACTTCAATCACTGGCACTGAGCTGAAGTCCCCGATATCCGGCACTCTGATCTCGATGGTTTTACTCACTTCGCCCTCCATTGCTCATTTCCATCACCATCAGACTCGTGCGGGATTGACTTTTTCCGGGTCGAGGCCCAATTTAGTTCGCGCCGACAGTAGTTCGCTCTGGCCGAACTGGCCTTTTCGGTAAAGTGCATAAATGGCAGCGTAGGCGATATTAAAGCGATCCACTTCAAAAAATTTCCGCAACTTCTCGCGCGTGTCGGACCGGCCGAAACCGTCAGTTCCCAAAACGATGTAGTCCTGTTGTGACAGAAAACCACGTACCTGGTCGGCAAATGCGCGCACATAATCCGTTGCTGCAATTACCGGGCCGGGGTGATCGGAAAGGCACCGGGTGATCCAGGGTATCCGCGGTTCTTTTTCCGGATTCAGTCGATTCCAGCGCGCACAGTCCACGCCATCACGGCGCAGTTCGGTGAAGCTCGTAGCGCTCCAGATGTTCGCAGAGATACCAAAATCCTGCTCCAGGATATTGGCTGCAGCAATGGCCTCTCTTAATATGGTTCCGGAGCCCAATAACTGCACCTTGCGGCCGTGGTCCCCTCCTTTCTTCAACTGGTAAAGTCCTTTTCGTATGCCTTCTTCACTGCCTTCCGGCATATCGGGATGCGTATAGTTTTCGTTCATTACCGTAATGTAGTAAAAAAAGTCTACTTTCTCTTCGAACATGCGCCGCATGCCGT
>JBGTHE010000501.1:0-2742 GCA_041746335.1 Lysobacterales bacterium
TCAGAGCTTCTGAGGCGCCATTGCGCATGGCGAAATCCTGCAGTGAGTCAAACTGCTGCCGGGCGAATGGCAAAGCACGTTCCGCCAGCTGTACCAGGAAATCCATCACCAGGCCGGGCGAAGTCGTCATGCGCGGCACCAGGGCGTACTCGGCATAGTTTTGGAAACCCAGGAGCTGCGCCAATTGGTGTCTCAGCGACAGCATTTCGCGGATGATGCTGCTGTTGTCGTGCTGCCCGGCCTGCGGGCCCTGGTCGGATGCACGCGTTACGTAAGCTTTATAAACCTCATGACGTAATTCACGATCGTCAGCGTAAGTAACAATCGCTGAGTAACACGGATAACTGAGATCAACCAGCCAGCCGTCTTTGCCGCGACTGAGGGCATTGCCTGCCAGCAACCGCAGTTCCGCGTCCGGCAATCCTGCCAGCGCCTTCTGATCCGTGAAATGCAAGGTCCAGGCCTGGGTGGCGTCGAGCAGATTCTCCTGGAATGCTGCACCCAGATTGCTCAGACGCATGACAATTTCTGCATAACGGTTACGAGCAGTCTCCTCGAGATCGACACCAGCGAGATGAAAATCCCGAAGTTCCAGGTCAACGATGCGCTGTTGCACTGGCAAAAGGCGCGCAAATTCCTGGGAATTTTTCAGTTCAGCAAAAACCCGGTAAATGGACGTATTCTGTGATCGCCATGTTTCATGTTCGGTGAGCAATTCCAGACACTGCTTGTAGGCTTCGCGCAACTCATCATTGTCTGCCACCGCCTGCAGGTGGGAAACAGGCGCCCAGACTTTGCTGATTGCGTCCGACAATTCTTCTTCCATTGCCACAAATTCCCAGGCTTTGGCAATGCGACTGTCGCTATCGAGCCGTGAATATCCTTCAAGCCAGGTTTCAACACTCGAACGGTGCAGCTCTATCAGATGACCGATCACAGCACCCGCTTCGACAGGATTGATGGAAGAAAATCGGGGCAATCCGGTCACTGGAGCAAACCAGTTTGATTGCCAGCTGGCCGGGCTGACGGTGATATCCATGAGGGGAGTTTCTTACTGTTTGGTAATCAATGGGTTGCAATGGTACCACGAACGAGGTCCGGCCTGCTGTGCAGCGGACTATGCATATCCGTCAGCAGGCTTAAACTCTTTTGCTGTGCTCTGCATTCAGGAACACAAACCAGCCGGCTCCAGCGGCGGAAAGCAACAAAGGTAAAAGCAGGGCTTGTGCTGCCATCGCAGGCCAGTACTTCAGCAGCAACTGGTAAAAACCGATTCCTGCCAAGGGCATGAAAATACCGCGCACGCCCGTCAACGTCACATGCACCGCCATGTATTGGGCTGCGTTGGCATCGCTGGTGAAGTCGTTATGGCCCAGGTTCCAGCCCAGATGACCCCCAGCATTGGCACCGCCCAGCAACATGGCCGCTGGCCACAACAGCCAGGGGTTACCGGTACCGAGAGCCAGGGCAAAAAACACGTAGGAGAGTACGTAGTACCAGCTATGCACGGCGCGGTAAGCAAAAATGTGTTTTCGATCCAGCAAACGCGCCCAACGAGGCACCGCCAGACACATGATCACCAGCGGCAGCGATGAGGTTACCATGACCTGGCGCCACTGGCTGAGGTGGAATTGCTCGTTCAGCATCACCACCAGCATCGGTATGACCATCAGGTTGGCGCCGCCGAAGACCATCATGCACGACATGTAATTGCGAAAATCCCGGTCCCCGCGCAGTACCTCACCAAATACGGCCAGACTGAAGTGCCGACGTCCTTCAACTTTTGCAGCCCGTTCTGATCGAAGCAGCTGTTGATGTCGCCGAATGCGCGCCTTGCTGTAAATGCGCGCCGCCACCAATGAACAAATACCGGCGACCAAAAAGCAGATTCGATAGAAATCGTCTTGCCAGTCCAGCATGAAGCCCACCACTGCCGCGACAGCTGCCACCAGCAAGGACGACAGACGCACCAGCCGCGCGGTGATCTGCGCCCGCCATTCGCGCGGATAATTCGCCCGCCAGACAGAAGCGCGGAGGGTAAGTATTCCCGACCAGGCGGTTCTCGCCACCACCGCCAACAAACAGAAAAGCACCAGGCCAACCAGATTGGCAACCGGGAACGCCAACAAAATAGTAGCCACCCCCATGAGTTGCATCAGTCGGCTCATGATCTGCAATTTGTCGCGTCCGCTGGACCAGGAGCTGAACAGGAAACTGCTGAGGTTGGTGAAGGATGGGGCTCCGGCAACAATTGCCACCGCCAGATTCACCGCTGCTGGCGAGGCCACATCATCAAACTGGTTTTTAACGATGACTCCCAGGAGCCCGCCTTCGAGCACACCCAGGGTGACAGAAGTCAACGACCAGTTGGTCAGTTCGCGCGGCACCAGGGCGGCAGCCATTTTTGGGATTGGTTTTTTCAAGAGTCAGTAGAAACGGCTGTACAGATACACTTCAGAGCTTAATCAGATTATCGGCACTTTAGCCCAGATTGCCCCTTGCCGGTACCCGAAGTAGCGCTATCGTTTACACTATGCCAGCCTGTGACAGAGCACCAAGGACCCACAATGCGATCAGACTGCCCGAATCAAGAGCCTGGCCATTCCTCGATGATTTCCGCAACCCAGAATGATGACAAAAACAGAGCCAGCACCTTCCTGCGCTCGCTGATCCTGAGTGTGGTGCTGGTCCTCAGCATGGGCGGTTGTATTCCCAACCAGCTGGAGAAAACCCGTTCAGAAG
>JBGTHE010000502.1:0-7647 GCA_041746335.1 Lysobacterales bacterium
CCAGCAGCGTGACCCCGGCCAGCATGAACCAGGCGGAACGCCAGCCGTGGTTCGCTATCATGTACTGCACTGCAGGTGGTACATACACATAGCCCGTGCCGCTGCCACCCATGGCAATGCCCAGTGCCAGGGCCCGGCGCCGGTCAAACCAGGCTGAGATGGTACGCAGGTAAGGCAAAGCATTGGCGCCTGCACCCAGAGCACCGATCAGTGCAAACAGCAGGAACAGGATCCACAGCTGATTTGCCAGCACCGGTATCAATGCGAGCAGAAATGCAAAAGCAATACACGAGGGCAGCAAGATTTTGCGGCTGCCGTGTCGATCAACCAGTTTGCCGATAAAGGGAATGGAACAAGCCAGCGCCACAGAAAAAAATGTGAGTGCCAGGCTGACCTGCGTTCGGCTCCAGCCAAATTCCTCGCCCAGCGGGATCATGAACAGACCCAGTGCGCCAAAAGCAAACTGGCCAGGTCCGGTAGACATACCCACCGCAGCGGTCCCGACGATCCACCAGCCGTAATAGATTCCTGCTGGTTTCTGGCCCATGGGCCCTGGGCCCAATGGGAGTGGACCCGATGTTCCCAGGCCTGGCGTTTTCATGCCTTGCTCGACCACATGATTTCCTTGCGGCTGTGTCAGCGAAAATAGGGAATGACCTGCTCGCCAATCAGGCGAATTGCCGCCGCGGGATCGGGGCCCAGGGGTCCGCCAACGGACACCTGGGTCACCCCGGCATTCGCCAGCATTTCAATTTTTGCGATCGCATCCCTGGGGGAACCGGTAATGGCCAATTGCATCATTTCCGGCCTTACGGCGGCCCGTGCACCGGGGTAGTCACCCGCAGCGACCAGGCGCTGGGTCTCAGAAAAACTCGCCTTGCTCAGTCCCACGGTGGCCAGGGCTTCTTCATCCAGGTAATTGCCGAAATAGGCCAGGATATCTTTCAGGGTATCGGTTTGCGTGTCTTTACCGTTTTCCGAAATGGAAAACCACGCGCAGCCGCACACATCAAAGTCCACCGGGTTTTTGCCCGCCTTGCGCACGCCTTTCATGATCCGGTCGGTCATGAGCTGTGCCGATTCCGGTGGTGTCACCATGGGCAAACTGCCGTCACCGAGTTCACCACTGAGCTCAAGGTCGTCATGCGCAAAGCCCGATATGTAAATGGGAATGTGCTCACGATAAGCCTTGAAGCGCAAATAACACTGGTCGGACCAGTGGTACACGTCGCCATCAAACTGGGCATTTTCCCCACGCCACACGCGCCTCATGAGCATCACGGCTTCGCGAATGCGCTGCAGGCGATCAGAGGTATCGAAACCCAGCCAGTTAACCATCTGTTCCGTGTGCATGCCAAAACCCAGGGCCACACGACCCTCGCTCAGGTGATCCAGGGTCGCCATGAAGCCAGCGATCTCGCCAGGAGATATCGCATAGGGCTCTGTACCGTTGGCGCCGACCACGATGTTCCGGGTGTTCTCCGCCAACGCGGCAATAATGGACCAGGCGTGATACATGAACTTGTCGCTGGGAAACCATGCCTGGTCAAAACCGGCCTGGTCGGCAAGTATGCCAAGATTGACGATGTCCCTGGGCGTTCCCAGGTGTTGGATCAGACGAATACCAAAGCGCACGAATCAACTCCAGATTTTTAGCGGTATAAGATTTTACTTGGCTCAGGGATGGAGCCAACATTTTCAAGATTGTAAATCATTGAAAACGAAGCCCGACAAAAAAATCACACTTTTTCCATATTGTCTGATGGGCGGGCTCTGATACTCCTGAATGAATTATTCAGAGATTCCGATAAATGGTAGCCTTACCAACCACGCGCAGCGCCACAGGAGCACACATGAAATTCGGCATTCGTCTGATCGGGTACCTTGGCACCATTCACGAACTGGTGCGCCTGGCTGTGCTGGCTGAAAAGGCCGGTTTTGATTATGTCTGGTTTCCGCACGATACGTTCATGGTCAACACATGGGTGATTACCAGCGCCGTTGCTACGCACACCTCACGTATCCAGATCGGCAGCGTGGGCACCAACCCTTACACCACCACTCCGGCGGAAGTTGCCACCTATATTGCAACGCTGGATGAACTGTCACACGGTCGCGCCGTGTTGGGATTGGGCCTGCACACTGAAAAAATGGTGGAGTGGACCGGCATCCCTGCCAGTGACTATCAGGTGCGTACCCGCGAGGCGGTGGACATCATTCGCGCTTTGTTGCGTGGCGAGGTGGTGGCCTACCAGGGAGAAGCTTTTCAGTGGACCGAGCAATGTTACCTGCGGTTCAAGCCGTATCGCACGGCCGTGCCCATTTATGTCTGTGCCTTTGGTGCTGAATACCTGGCCATGAGTGGTGCCATCGGTGACGGCAGCCTGCCCATGATCACCCCGCCGGAATCTGCCGCCTACATGGTGAAGGAAATCACCGCCGGCGCGCGCGCAGCCGGGCGTAACCCGGCTGATGTGGACATCGCCGGTTGCGGCTGGTTGTCGCTGGCAGAAAATCGGGGTGAGGCGACTGAGGTCCTGCGCCGCATGATCAGCTACTTCGGCCCCTATCTGGAAGCGCCGGCTTTGGCAACGATAGGCCTGGTTCCCGAAGATTTCCGCGTGATCAGTGAGCTGGTTGAAGGCGGAAAGTACGATGAAGCCGCTGGGCGGGTGACGGACAGAATGACCGACCTCGCCATCCGCGGCACGCCGCAGGATGTCATTCAGCGGATCGAGAGCATTGCTGCGATGGGCATCACCCAGGTCAGCCTGGGCGGGCCCCTGGGGCCTGATCCAGCGGAAGCCATTCGCCTGATGGGTGAGCGCGTCATCCCATACTTTCGCGCCTGACCCACTCGCATCCTGAGCCGCTTCGGAAAATGAATCACAAGGACCTGGTAGAACGAGAAGGTGGTTTACACCAAAGTCTGACCCGAGCCCAAATCATCATGATTGGGCTGGGGGGAGCGATTGGCACCGGCCTGTTCATGGGGTCTGGAATAGCCATAGGCTACGCCGGGCCGGCAGTACTGATCAGTTACCTGATTGCCGCGTTCATAGCCGTCATCATGGTATTCAGCCTGTCTGAAATGGCAGTAGTCCATCCCACCGCGGGTTCGTTCGGGACCTATGCCGAGATGTACCTGAATCCCTGGGCCGGTTTCCTGGTGCGCTACACCTACTGGATGGCCCAGGTTATTGCCATCGGCGGTGAGGCAGTGGCAGCCGGCGTATACATGACCTATTGGTTCCCCGGGTCGCCGGTCTGGACCTGGTCCATCGGCTTTGCCATTGCGCTGATCTACATCAACTCCCGCTCAGTGAGCAACTTTGGCACCTTTGAATACTGGTTTGCGATGATCAAGGTGGTGGCCATTATCTTCTTCATCATCATTGGCATTACGCACATATTCGGCCTCACCGGCGAGCCGGTTGGATTGCAGAATCTTACTGGCCTGGAAGGCGGATTCATGCCGCACGGTTTCGGCGGAGTCTGGATGGCGGTTCTCATCGCGGTTTTTTCCTTTTACGGAATTGAAGTCATCGCCGTGACATCCGGCGAGGCCAAGGACCCGGTCCGTGCTATTCCCGCTGCATTGCGAACCATGGCCTTACGCCTGTTGCTGTTTTACGTGCTCGCCCTGACCATCATGGTGACCTTGATTCCCTGGACGGAAATCGGCGCGCGTGTGGTTACGGAGAGCCCGTTCGTCAGGGTGTTTTCAAACGTCGGGATCATGTATGCCGCGGGAATCATGAATTTCGTCGTGTTGACCGCCGCACTATCGAGCATGAATACGAATCTCTACCTGACTTCCCGAATGCTTTTTTCGCTTTCCAGAGGAAGCTACGCGCCCCGCATATTGGGAAGACTGGGTGTTAACGGAACCCCGATTGCGGCAACCGTGTTATCAGGCGCATGCATATTGCTGGCTGCGTCCGTTTCACGCCTGACGCCGCTGGCCTATAACTACCTGTTCGGAATTGCGCTGTTCGGTGGCATCGTTGTCTGGATCATCATCCTGCTGAGCCACCTGAGCTTTCGCCGGCGGCACAAGGACCAGGTTTTGCCGGTGCGCATGCCACTGTTCCCTTACTTGCAGATCATTGGAATACTGTTGCTGGCGGCCGTCCTCGTTACCATGGGGCTGGACACCCAATTCTGGAATATCTCGTGGATCGTGGGAGTGCCCTGGCTGGTTGCCGTCTCTCTCGCTTACCTGGTGTGGAAGCGGGTTCGCCAGGGGCGGCATCTGTAAGCTCTGAATAGTTCATCCATGAATTATCCTCAGTAATTAACGGCCGGCGATCCGGAGGGGTAAAACACCCCGACGAGGCGCATGCCGCCCTCCGTCGTGCACTCCAGCGAATGGGCCTGCTTGAGTGGCAGGAAAATCGTATCTCCCGGTTGCACTGGCGCTTTGCGTCCATCGGTCCACATAAAACCCTCGCCGCTCAGTATGGTGAGAGTTTCCTCGTACAGGTGCCGGTGATGCGCTGCACGAGATTTTGGAATCGTGCCGATGAACTGCGTTACATCCGTACCGTGGGACTTATCGTCGACCAGTACCTGGAAAAACCGGTCTGCCATGCGGTTCGCCTTGGCCTGGTCGACCTCGGCAATTCGACCGGCATAGGCCTCATCAAAAACCATGGGCATCTCGTCCAGCCATTCGGCATCAGTACATTCGGGACAAACGGCAAGATTGAGCAGTACGGGATCCTCACCACGGTGGTTGCTGACATTGAAGGCCTCGCCCGCTTTCACGCACACGCCGCTTTCCGGTCCGACATCGAACTCGCGATCGGCAATGTGGATGGTGGCCCGCCCGGAGAGCACGAACAGCACCGTATCACTGCCCGGAAAGCGCAGGATCGGTGATGTGCCCTGGTCGATGACCGCAGAGAATTGCGACAGGAACTGTGCATTATCACGACCGCTGATGACGGGGTAGAGCGCCATGTTGCCCTTTCTCTGCATGGCCTCTGGCGGAACGCGCACCACGTAACAATCGTTATCAAGCTGAGCCTTCAGCGCACCGCCTGCGATCTTCACATACTCAACCACGGGAGCATCCGGGGCGTCACTTTCCGCTACCTCGTATTTTTCGGCGAGATTATTGTGTGAACCATCGCAAACGGGTTGGGTCCTGGTGTGTTTGCAGGCACAGAACAGAACTTCCCCATCGGCCTGAGCGACAAACTCCACCGGGTTGAATTCCGTGCCTTTGTGCGACCCATCGCAAAACGGCTGTTTCGCTGATCGCCCGCAGGCGCACCAAAAATATTTCTTGCCTGCCCGCACAGTCTCCAGGCAAGGCTTGTGTCGGGCAATAAGCGGTTCGGACATCAATGGGTTTCCTTTCTGTTCATCACGGTACTTGTTCCGTTGCAGGCTTTCGAACTTCAGTTTAAGCCAAAAACCTCAACAGAGGACGAGACATGCCTGAAGCTGGCTGGTTTGCCGGGTGCCCATTCTCAGCGATCAGGGGTGGGCGGTTCCGCAAACCGTGCAGTCCCAAAGTTGTTCGGGGGCTTGAAAGGGCGTCCCTGGCATCCCGGTAAAAAATTTGGACACTTTGGGTTGGTCTTGGAAGCAAGGACAAAAAAAGAGCCCCGCTTCATGCGGGGCTCAGTTATGAATTTACTTATTTAACTACCGACTGAGCACAATCAGCTCAACCCGACGATTCAATGCCCGGCCTTCTTCCGTGTCATTGGACGCGATCGGTTGTAGTTCGCCATAACCACGGGCAGTCAGGCGGGTGGCCGTAATGCCCTGGCTTTGCAGGTAATCCTTCACTGCCTGTGCACGACGCTCAGACAAGTCCTGGTTGTACTCTTCGGTACCCTTGCTGTCAGTGTGGCCAGCAACTTCAACCACAACACTGGCCTGGGTCTTCAGCAAACCAGCTGCCTCGTTCAGGATGGCGATGGCTTCGGGACGCAAAGTGGCCTTGTCGAAGTCAAAGTGAACGCCTTCCAGCGATATCACTGCTTCCACTTCGCAACCGTCTTGATCGACCACTGCACCCGGGCGGGTATTGGGGCACTTGTCTCTCTCATTCAGCACGCCGTCGCCATCCAGGTCAGGATTTTGCGCAGGGGGTGGCGGCGGTGGCGTTGATGAAGTCTGGGCTGGCGCTGGGCGGGACTCACCGCCACCGAACCTGAAGCCGACGGTCAGGCCAATGGTCCGGGGATGCGGCTTCAGGCGAATTCCGGCCAGGCCGAAGTTGTCACCGGCACCGGTGTAGTAATCTTCGTCGAACACGTTTTCGACGAAGGCTGCGATTTCCCAGCTGTCACCAATCATGTAACCACCGCGCAGGTGGAACAGGTGGGTGGTCGGCGTTTTGAAAGGAAAGCCGTCAGACCGGTCGGGAATCTGCCCCACCACGTTGGCCCCGGTTGCCGGTGCGAGCGGATCCAGTAGCACCAGTGCGTTGCTGGTTTGCAGGTAGGTCACGTCTTCAATGGTCGAGAACTGTGAATCCTTGTAGATGTACTCGGCGCGGACGAACGCTTCGTTATCGCCAATCGGCCAGCGGTAGTCGGCGGCGAGGTTGGCGGAGAACTCCGGCGCCCTGGGCAGCGGCTCGCCTTGAAGCGACACGGTCAGGTTGCCGCTGATCCGCGCGAAATCATTGCTGGTAATCTCCGTATCAAGCAGGCCGATACCGCCGGACAGGGTCAGGTTGTCGGTCGCCGCCGCAGCAAATTCAAGTTCAAAGCCTGTAGCCTCGGCATCACGGACATTGATGGTCTTGGCGATATTGGAGCTGGCGTCACCAGGGACAGCGAAGAAGAAGGTTTCCAGTTGCAAGTCGCTCCACTCGAGGTAGAACAATGAACCGTTCAAGCGCAGGCGGTTATCCAGCCACTCGGTCTTGAAGCCCGCCTCGTAATTCATCAGCGTTTCGTCGTCGAAGGTCTCATTGATTTCGGTGCCATTAGCCGAATTGTATCCCAGCGTGAACCCGCCGGCCTTGTAGCCCTTGGAGATGGTGCTGTAAAGGCGTGCATCGTCGGTGACCTGGTAGCCGATTGAGAAGCGCGGCGCCAAATCATTCCAGTCGTCGCTGTTCGTGGTCGCTAGCGGCGTCAGACCCGTGGGGTCGCTGGGGTCGGGGATGCGCGGCCTCCGGAAAAGTCCGTATCCGGCATATGAGCCGGCTACCTCATCCATCGTGTAGCGTGCGCCGACGGTCAGGTCCAGTCGGTCAGTAGCATGCCATGTGAAATCACTGAACACCGCGATGCTTTCCAGGGTATTGGTGCGTTGGCTGCATCCCAGGCACAGCGGACCCATCCCATCCGGGGTCAGCATCCACAGGTAAAACGGATTATCGGGGCTACCGAGGTTAAACAGCGGTGGCAGTGCACCGGTCAGAGCGAAATCGACCAGGCCCGGGCCGACGATCGGCACGTTAGGGTTGCCCCCTGGAACCGGTGCGAGGGAATTCCCCAGATCAAGTCCCGTAGTCACGCCGGTTACGACACCCAGACCCCCTCCGGGAAGCGAGGCATTCGGCACACCTTTGATTTCATCATCAGAGTAGAGAACACCGTTGATCCAGTCGAATCGATCGTTTGAAAACTCCAGGCGTAACTCAGTACTCCAAGACGAGCCGTCAACCGCCTC
>JBGTHE010000503.1:0-2302 GCA_041746335.1 Lysobacterales bacterium
CGTTGGCCAACCAGCCCAGAATGAGTTCCACGGAAATACGCGTACCCTTGACGATAGGCTTGCCGGTCAAAACACCCGGATCACTGGTGATACGATCTCTCCAATCCATCCTGGTTTCCTCATCTGCGATTGAGTGAATCATCTTCAGCTTCCTCAGGGTGGAATTCAAGTCCGCCGTACCAGCATAAGACCGCAGCCGAAGGCTTTGGCATGTCCCAATCCTTCCAGGAGGGTTCGGCGGAAGACTGTCGAATTGGTGACTTGCAGTTCTCCAACAAAATCTACGGTAGAGAAACGAATGTCTTTCCGTTCTGCCCGCTGTTGTACGTAACCATCCGCGCGAACAGACCTCGAGTTATCAACAGTCTGTCCGTCTTGGGATGCGCAAGCCGGAATGCGAAATCCCGCCCTTTCTGCTCTTCGCTCAAGCCAATCCTGGCACTCGGACTGAACCAACTCACTCAGTGAAGGTTTTGTGCGGTCTTCATCAGGCCAGTCCTTCCATCGATGCAATCCGTTTTCTTTAAGCAAGCGCCTTTTCTCCTGCATCACTACATCATCGCGACGCGATCTTCCGTTCAATGCGTTACCACAGGATTCGCTCTTAATTCGAATGCCAAATGTCCCACGCTACCATTATTGCTCCGTGCCTTCTCAAAAAGTGAGAATGTATTATGCAGAAAAATGCATTTGAAAACGCACCCAGAAGTAGACTGACGCCCCGCAGGGGTACGCGCATTGGAACGGACATAAACGTTTGAATCAGTTTCCAAGGGATAAATTTTAGACTCAGCTGTGAAGGCGGCCGGCTGGCGTGAGTCGTACGAGCCAGGCGCTTCCGATTCGGCTGTTACAGGTCACTAGCTCTGTTGTGTTTACTGCGGCTGCGTATTCCGAACCAACAAAACCGCAGCCAGTATCAACGGCACTGATGCGACCGCGTCAATAACGGCGATGCGGTAAAGCCGCGCACCATAATCGTCAGTCAAAATCAGCAAGCCAACAAAGCCCAACATACTGACCAGGCCCATGCAGACGGCAGCAGGTTGCAAATGCCGCCGGAACGCGGCGTAGATCATGAATGCGCCGAGGATGCCGAACAGCAAGGCTCGATGGCGCATCAAAATCAACAGGTCGCTCTCGATTGCAGTGATACCGTAGAGTTCGCTGAGCCTCTCCATCGAGATAATGCCAATGACTGGAAACAGGTTGATACACCCCACTATCACCAGAATTGAGGCAATCAACGGTTTCATTTTGTCCGGCCTGCCAGCAGCTCATCCATCTACTAACCACCCTTCACCCTTTTCACAAACCAGGCCGCAAAGAGCAGGAAGAATACGAAGCCGCCGAGATTGATCAGCGAGTCAGGTCCTAACCAGTCCGTTCCGAAGCCAGCGGGGCGGGCGCCCTGTACGAATGCGACACCGGCGATGGCGACGCCAAGCAGACCTTCGCCGCCAACGAAACCGGAACCGAGCAGCACGCCGCGGTCGCGACGGTCGATAGCCTGGGCTTCATTTTTGGCACTGCGTTCCAGCCACAGCTTGAGCATGCCGCCGAAGAAGATGGGGGTCATGGTGGAGACCGGCAGATAAACACCCACAGCGAAGGGCAATGAGGGAATACGGAACAACTCGGCAATGATGGCAATGCCTACCCCTATGCCTACCAGGCCCCAGGGCAGGTTCTGTTCCAGCACGCCATCAATCACCAGCTTCATCAAAGTAGCTTGTGGAGCAGGTAATTCGGCGCTTCCAAAGCCGAATGTTTCGGCCAGCAACAGGACGGACAGGCAGACAAAGGTGGCGGATGTCAGCACGCCGATCATTTCACCGATTTGTTGTGACCGTGGAGTAGCACCCAGCAGGTAGCCGGTTTTCAGATCCTGTGAAGTATCGCCGGCGATGCTGGCAGCAATGGCGACCACGCAGCCCACTGTCAACGCCGCTGCTTTGCCAGCCATATCAGTCCAGCCCATGACGAGAAACACACCCGCGGTGCCCAGTAAGGCAGCGATGGTCATGCCACTGGTGGGATTGCTGGTAACCCCCACCAGACCCACGATACGTGACGCCACGGTGACGAAGAAAAATGAGAACACCACCACACAAACCGCAGCCAGCAGACGATGCGCCATCTCGGGTAAAGCTGAAAAGGGTACAGGTACGACGACCAGAAACACGCCTACGAGCAACAAGCCCAGGCCTACAAACTTCAGTGGCAGGTCGATGCCGGTGCGAGGCACCACTGCGGGCGCTACTGCATTACCGGATGCATCGACCTGGTTGCGCAGTTCACC
>JBGTHE010000504.1:0-4258 GCA_041746335.1 Lysobacterales bacterium
AAGAACGGATCAAGGAACTTCCGGAGGTAGAACTTGTGTTTGCCAAAATCGGAACGGCCAACGTGGCAACAGATGCTGTGCCCCCCAGCGTGGCGGATAACTTCATCATTCTCAAACCGCGCGATCAGTGGCCCGATCCCAAAAAGTCCAAAACACAAATTGTGCAGGAGCTGGATGCGCTGGTGAGCGGTATTCCGGGTAACCGTTACGAGTTTTTACAGCCTATCCAGATGCGCTTCAACGAACTCCTGTCGGGTGTGCGAGCGGAGCTGGCCATCAAGGTGTTTGGCGATGATCTGGAGACGCTGGCGGCACTGGGCGACGAAATCGAAGGAGCGATTGCTGCGGTGGAGGGTATTGCGGATGTGCAGGTGGAGCAGACCGCCGGACTACCCATGCTGGTGATCGTGCCGAAGTTGGAAAAACTGGCGCAGTACGGTATCAGCAAAATGCGAATACAGGAGCAACTGGCGACCGCTTTTGGCGGAAGTATTGCCGGTAAGTTCTATGAGGGGGACCGCCGCGCCGATATCGTGGTTCGGCTTGAAGAATCGCTGCGCAGTGATGTGGATGCCATGTACCGTTTGCCGATCCATCTTGCCGATGGAATGAGCGTGCCACTGCAGGAGCTGGCGTCGCTGGAGAGCGTGCAGGGGATCAATCAGGTCAACCGGGAAAACGGCAAGCGTCGAGTCGTGGTTACCGCTAACGTGAGGGAACGGGATCTTGGTAGTTTTGTGGCTGATATCAGAACAGTGATTGATAGCTCCGTGGAACTGCCGGCAGGTTACTGGGTGGAGTACGGCGGCACCTACCAGAAACTTCAATCGGCGTCACAGCGTCTGTCCATCGTAGTGCCCACTACGCTTCTGATGATCATCGCACTGCTTATACTGGCGCTGGGCTCCTTCAAGGATGCCATGATCATCTTTTCCGGTGTGCCACTGGCACTGACTGGAGGTGTTGCCGCCCTGATGCTGAGGGATATTCCATTCTCGATTTCTGCCGCTGTGGGTTTCATCGCGCTTTCCGGCATCGCCATTCTCAATGGTCTGGTCATGGTGTCGTTTATCCGGGAGTTGCTCAAGGATAAACTGCCGCTGGATCAGGCAATTATTGACGGAGCATTAACCCGCTTACGCCCGGTACTCACCACGGCACTGGTAGCGTCGCTGGGTTTTATTCCCATGGCATTGAACACAGGAATTGGATCCGAAGTGCAGCGACCCCTGGCTACCGTGGTGATTGGAGGGGTGATCTCATCCACGCTGTTGACGCTGTTTGTTGTCCCGGCTCTTTACCGGTTACTGCATCGTGATATCAAACAATGATTAGTGTTAACTACTATATTCATGGGAAAGCAGCTTTTTGTAAGAGCGAGCTGGCTCGCGACTGAGACTTAAATGTCGGCAGCTACGCTACCTCCTACACCCATTGCATATTCCCTGCGATGCTTTCATTCCGATTGAACCACTTGATGGGTTTGGCGTGATTAAGGTCGGTCTTCCCGCTTGCTCAGCGTGCGTTTCAGGCTGCTCTTGATTTCGAACCAGATAGCCACGAAAAACGCCGTCAGGGGTACTGCGAGCACCATTCCGATAATGCCGTTCAAAGCTGTACCCCAGAAGAAAAGTGAAATAACGACCAGTGCAGGATGCAGGCCCGAGCGGTTGGCCATGATATGCGGAGTCAGCAGCCAGCTCTCTATCAGTTGCACTGCCGCGAACACCAGGCTGGCCAGGACCAGCAGAGGAACTCCGCCACCCGGCTGTAAGTAAGCCATGGGCAGCACAACCAGCAGCCCGATCAGAGTGCCCAGGAAGGGGACTATATTCAGCAGCCCCAATATCAATCCGAGAAGCACGCCGAACTTCAGGCCGATCAACGCAAAGCTGATGGCAAACATGGCCCCCATAGTTCCGGCAATGATCAGCTGGCCCTGGAAAAATGTGGTGACGTACCCCAGGAACACATCCATGAAGTAAAGCATTTTCTGCTGGGTGGATTTGTAGAAAATGGATAACAGTTCTACTGCTTGTGCCCGAAGGAGGTCGCCAGAGAGCAGTGTGAAAAACAGGAACAGGGGTACGAAGCTGATGGCGGCCAACAGGCCCAGATAAGACATGATGGTCGCACCCTGATCTTTCAGGGCTGGCAAGGCCGTCGCGGCCTCCTCCCCACCTCCGCTGTTCTCCATGCGGGCGATGATCATGGAGTTGAGTTGTGGAAAGTGATAGGCGAACAGCTCCTGCCAGCGTGCCAGTGTTTCCGGCAAAACCGTCATCAACTGCACTGCCTGGCTGGCCACAATGGGGACAAGCAGGAAGAGCAGGCCGACTATCGACAGTACAAAGACAGTCATCAATAAACTGACGGCCAACACACGGGGCAGACGAAGCCGGTTTTCGAGAAACTCCACCACGGGATAAAGAACCAGCGCCAGAACACCGGCCAGCGACAATGAGAGGAGCAGGTTGTAAAACGCTTTCGCCATCCAGCCCAACGACCACACGACGATTCCGATCAACACGGCCAATGCAACCAGGGATAACAATACCGCCGTGTAGCGGAACAAGCGGAGCTCGACCGCGCTGAACAGTCGCTTTTCCGGGATTTGGGCTGGGGCGGCTTCGCTGGCAGGCTTTGCCCCACCAGCCACGGTTTCCGGCGTGTTGCGGGGCATTTGGAACTCCTGCGCTACCGAATGGGTTAAAAAGCGGCCATCCAACTTTGGTGACTGCAGAGGCTGAGGTCAGCCTCTGCAGTGATCCGTTTACTTGGCGTAGTAGGACTCGACTGTTGAGTTCCAGGTGGCGTCGGCCATATTTGGCCACTGATCCTTGTCGAAGCCCGGTGCTTTCTTCAACCGCTCGACATCTACGTCGAGAGTAAAACGCTTATTCACTTTATCCTGTTTCAGGGCTTTCCAGGGAATCGCAAACAGGCGATCACCCATACCAAGAAAACCTCCCGATGCGAGGACTGCATAACGGATTTTACCCTCCGTTACATCGAGCATAAGGTCCTCGATTTTGCCGAGTTTTTCCTCTTGCAGATTGCAGACGTCGTCGCCGGTAATGGTGGCAGCGCTCAGTACTGAGTTACCGCGATTCTGCTTAACAGCAGCGCCGTTTCCACTGTCAGATTGTGTGGTTGAATAGTTCATTTTTTTTCCTTTCTGGCGTAGTCTTTTCTGGCGTCGTTTTTGATATCTCCGTATTTGGCTTCGGCCTTGCCAGCATGCTTCTCGGCCTTGCCTTTAAACTCTGTGCTTTTGTCGCCAGTTGCTTTCCCGACAACTTCTTTGACTTTGCCTTTTGCTTCTTTGGCGCGACCTTCGACTTGATTTTCATTCATGAGCTGAACTCCGGTAATGGGTGCTGTTTGGGGCTGCCTCTTCGCATTTACTGTTTAAAGACGCAGAGTGTTACCCAACCATAGTGGAAGGCTGAGGTTCTGTCGGTGCGTTGCCGAACTGAAACTGATGCAATCTCACGATGTCTGTTCACTAACAAACCGACTTTTGCCGCGTAGCGGGCTCTAATGGGTTTATATTCGACAAAGTTATCCCTACGTGTAAGGTGTACCCCCCACATGAATTGCAATGAACTTTATCTCCAGTCGGCTGACCGCTTTCAGGTGCTCGGGCTTAGCCGGGACAGAATCCAGCTCTTTGAGGGCAATCGCAATGCCCTGGACAAACTGGAACCCATGCCAGGCGACTCCGGACTTGCGGCCACTTACCGGCATTGAACAAACACACTATTGAAAGGAAACCCGCATGCAAATTCAGATCAATACAGACCGCAATATTGAAGGGCACGACGCGCTGAGCAGCCAGGTCAGCAGCACTGTGGACGCGGCGCTGAGCCGTTTCAAGGATCATATCTCTCGCGTTGAAGTCCACCTTCGCGATGAAAACAGCAGCAAAAAGGAAAGTGTAGACGATATGCACTGTATGCTGGAGGCACGGCTGGCCGGCAAGAAGCCGCTTGCAGTGAAAAATAACGCAGAGACTACACAACAGGCAGTTGATGGTGCGCTGGACAAGCTCACCCGGCTGCTCGACAGTACCCTGGGACGGCAACGCGACAAGCGTGGTCGTCGAAAATTTTCGGCCATCGAAGGGACAGAAAGTCCAAAGACAGATACTTAAGAAAGCTTTGATTAATTCGTCCCTGAAGCATCAGAGCACGCAAAAACAAAAATGTCATTTTTGTTTTGCCTCATTTTCAATGATTTACAATCATCGAAAATG
>JBGTHE010000505.1:0-1815 GCA_041746335.1 Lysobacterales bacterium
TTACGGTTGCCGGGTAACTACCACCACCATTTCACGAGAGCAATATGAACTGGCCTGGCAGCGCATACAGCAAGCTGGCTTGCAGGACCGGATTACCTTGTTACTGGAAGACTTCCGTGATCTGAAAGGCAGGTTTGACAAACTGGTTTCCATCGAAATGATCGAAGCGATTGGGAGCCGACTCTACCCCAGTTATTTCCGCGCTTGCAGCCAATTACTCAAGCCAAATGGATTGATGCTGATACAGGCCATTACCATCGCCGATCAGAATTACCAGGCATCGCAACGCTCGGTGGATTTTATTCAACGGTATATCTTCCCGGGGGCCTGCTTGCCCTCGACTGAAACCATGAACCGAACAGTAGCTGAGGTAAGTGACATGCGGTTGCTGGATCTCGAAGATATTGGTTTGCATTACGCCACCACGCTGCGTATCTGGCGGGAGAATTTTTTCAGGTCCATTGCACGCATCAGGGCGCTGGCTTATCCGGAATCGTTCATTCGCATGTGGGAATTTTATCTTTGCTATTGCGAAGGCGCATTTCTGGAACGTGCCATCAGCGATGTGCAGCTGGTTTACTCAAAACCGGCGTTCCGGGCTTTGCCAACACGCTGACACAGACATGCAGTGTTAGAATGAGTGTCTGCCAAACACTGGATACCGAATTTGTGGCTAACACTTCCCTGCTATTGGTTGAGGATCACGCCGATCTTGCGGCCACCGTAGGTGACGAACTCGAGGCCCGAGGCTATACCATGGACTATGCCAGCGATGGTGCCTCTGCCCTGGGTCTGGCCATGACACAGCATTACGACCTGATCCTGCTGGATCTCATGTTGCCGAAACTGAGTGGTATGGAAGTGTGTAAGCGCCTGCGTGCGCAACGCGTCTCAACACCCATCCTCATGCTGACGGCACGTGATCAGCTGGCTGACAAAGTGGAAGGATTCGAGACCGGCGCGGATGATTATCTGGTCAAGCCGTTTGACATGGAAGAGCTGGTGGTGCGCATTAAAGCCTTGCTACGCCGCAGTCGTGGTGAAGTCAGTGCTGAGGAATTACGCGTAGCCGACCTATTGTTTGATACCGGCAGTCTTGAAGTGAGCCGGGCAGGGCAACGCCTTGAAGTATCACCTACCGGTTTACGCATCCTGCGCATCCTGATGCGCGAATCCCCCAAAGTGGTTACGCGCGACACTCTGGAAAAGGAACTGTGGGGGGACCTGCTGCCCGACAGCGATACGCTGCGCAGTCATGTATACAACCTGCGGCGCGAAATCGACCGGCCTTTCACCGAGAAGTTGCTGCATACGCTGCCGGGTATCGGCTTCAAACTGGCTCAAATCGACTAGATTTTCACCGGTTCTAAACCGGTTTAGGAGCGTTTGCCTGACGCCCGATCACCTCGGCATTTTTCCACAGCAAAGTTGCTGTGCTGCCCGCGCCCGGCGTGCTCTCGATTAGGATCTTCCAGTCAAAACGATCGCACAATCGCTTGACGATGGTGAGCCCAAGGCCAAAACCCCGGGTTTCGGATTCACCGCGTTCAAAAGGTTCAAATACCCTTTGCAGCAACTCGGCATCCATGCCTGGGCCATTGTCTGAAATGGAAAGTCCATCATCGCGAATACGCACCGCCACTTCGCCTTTGTCGGTGTAGCTGATGGCATTGCGCAACAAGTTATCAATTACGATGGCCAACACTTTGGGAGGGACGTGCAGCTGCACCAGGCAGTCGGCACGCAGGGTGACTTTGACCAAAGGCTTGTCCAGGGCACGCACGACCTGCTCGATACGCTCCGTCACCAGATCGT
>JBGTHE010000506.1:0-2113 GCA_041746335.1 Lysobacterales bacterium
ATACCGCGTCTGGCAGTATAACGGCGCCGGCTAATTCGTATTCCGCATCCAGAACGCCAATGCCTGCACCCGCAGTGGACTGCACAAACACTTCATGCCCCCGCGCGGCCAGTTCACGCACCGACGACGGCACCAGGCCCACACGGTACTCATGGTTTTTAATTTCTTTGGGCACACCGATTTTCATTGCAGCACTCCAGCCAGATTGATGTGCTGATTTTAAAGGGTAACTTGTGATATTTTTCTCTGTTAATAGTTGTTTGGTAGGATTTTATGCTGCGAAGGTAGATTCTGATGGTGATTTCAGCAGGACAAAACACCGCGCCACCCAAGCCGTTGGACAGAACCGATCGCTCGATCCTCGACGCGCTGCAGAAAGACGGACGTCTGTCCAATGTGGCCCTGGCACGGCAGGTTAACCTTACCCCTACGCCCTGCCTGGAGCGGGTCCGCAGGCTGGAGCGCGATGGTTACATCACCGGCTATCACGCCAGTCTGTCCCCACGCCTGATGGAAGCCAGTTTATTGGTGTTTGTAGAAATCAGCCTGCTGCGCAACTCACCCGATGCCTTTCGCGAATTCCGCCAGCATGCCCGTCGCTTGTCGCAGATACTTGAATGTCATCTGGTTTCGGGTAATTTTGATTATCTGATCAAAGCCCGGGTGAAAGACATGAACGAGTACCGCGATCTGCTGAGCGAAAAGATCCTGGCGCTGCCCGGAGTCAGCAATTCGCGCAGTTATGTGGTCATCGAGGAAGTCAAAGAGACCAGCCTGCTGCCTGTCAACCGCCAGCCGTAAACGAGTGTTGAATTGATCAGAGCTTCCATGAGTTAACTTCCCGCTTGACCGATGCCACCCGGAGCCCCTAGCCTGTGCCACCAATGAAAACCCTGATACTGCACCACGACGATTGCCTGAACCACAATCCGGGCAAAATGCACCCTG
This sequence comes from Lysobacterales bacterium, assembly GCA_041746335.1. Classification (GTDB taxonomy): domain Bacteria; phylum Pseudomonadota; class Gammaproteobacteria; order Xanthomonadales; family SZUA-36; genus JAWXBM01. The sequence goes on from JBGTHE010000506.1 coordinate 949, forward strand.
AATCCATCCAGCGCGTACGCACTGTGGTGGAGGCACTGGACCAACTCCCGGGAACAGAAAAGTTACCTGCCCCACTCGCCAGCCCCGAGCAAATTGGCCGGGCACACGACCTGCACTACTGGCAGACCGTCACCGATGCCGAACCTGTGGAGGGCCGCGTCATGCTGGATGAAGATACCTTTTTGTCATCCGGTTCGATCAACGCTGCCTTGCGGGGTAGCGGGGCCGCCTGTTTTGCACTGGACCAAATTTATGCCGGTCGAGCGCGCAATGCCTTTTGCGCAACCCGGCCGCCTGGCCACCATGCGCTGGTCAACAAGGCGATGGGTTTCTGCCTGCTCAACCATGTCGCTATTGCGGCCAGGCATGCGCAGGCTGTACACGGGGCCGAAAAAGTGGCCATTCTGGATTTCGATGTGCATCACGGCAACGGTACTCAGGCCATTTTCGAGAATGACGCATCGGTGCTTTACATCTCCAGTCACCAGGATCCACTGTATCCGGGCACTGGCCACGCCGATGAAACCGGGTGCGGGAATATCCTCAATCTGCCCCTGCCACCCAATTCGGGCAGCACCGAGTTCCGCCAGGCATGGAGTACGCTCGGACTACCTGCGCTGCATGCCTTTGCCCCAGATCTGATCCTGATTTCAGCCGGATTCGATGCCCATCAGGCCGACCCTCTGGCGCAATTGAATTTGCAGTTCGATGACTACCACTGGATCACGCGTGAAATTTGCAACTACGCCGCAGAGGTTTGCAACGGTCGGGTTGTCTCCGTGTTGGAAGGTGGCTACGACCTTGATGCGCTGGGGCCGTGTGCACGGACCCACGTTCAGGCGTTGGCTAGCTCAACCAATCAGGCCGGTTGAGCCCCAAGCATGAGCACGCAGGTGCAAATGAATCAATTACCCCACCGGACACAGTAAACATATCGGCTTCGTATGCGCGTCATAGAATTCGTATCGACTATGGGCCCAAGCCGTCGCGCCGCGGTTACCGTGGTTGAAATGGTTTTGCAGGCCGAAGGCACTGAAGCCGGCCAGCTGAATGAAATCACCGGGCAATTGCGTCAACATTTGCCCGCCCGGCTGGCAACATCAGGCCTGAGTGTTGACGAACCGTACCTGGCGGCAATCGCACAAAGACCAACCGCCGTTGCGCG
>JBGTHE010000507.1:0-9795 GCA_041746335.1 Lysobacterales bacterium
GTATCCCGAAATTCAGGTGCGTTTGTTCAACCTGGACAACGAGGTGATCAGCGAACGTCGCTTCCGTCCCACAGACTACCTGACCAGCACATCCGCCATGCGCAATGGCATGACGCCCGATGCCTATCTGCGATTTTCTCTGGAGATGCTCGATCCAGGTGACCGTGCCGTTGGCTTCGAACTCGAATTTCATTGATGTAACAAGACGACATGAAATTTGCGCCAGAACGGTAGGCAAATCGGGTGGCCTTTGTGGTAGGGTTACATCCCCTGATCGAATCACTTTCAATCACAGAAAAATACGAAGTCGACAACGCACTCCATGGCCACTGAAACTGATCACAGCATTCCACTCAGACAAAAAGTACAACTTGCGATTCGGCGCTACCTTGAAGACATGGGCGATTGCCAGGCTGAAAGCCTGTACCAGACCTTGCTCTCTGAAGTCGAGCCACCGTTGATTGAAGAGGTGCTTCGTTACACGCACGGCAACCAATCGCAGACAGCCCGCATTCTCGGCATCACACGCAATACCTTACGCACCAAGCTGAACCGGTATGATATACCGGTGAGTAATGGTCGCTTCGGCTGAGCACCGCCAGCCATCGCTTAAAGAATCTAGCACGGGGCCTGTGCCCCACCGTTTCCAGGTTTGAATTCTTTGCATTTTTTTCCGTGAAAGACACAGCCCATGAATGAACATTCGCGAACGGATCAACGCTGGGCGCTGATCAGCGTTTCCGATAAATCCGGTCTGCTGGGGCTTGCCACTCAGTTGCTGGATTTGGGTTTCGCTCTGGTCAGTACTGGCGGCACAGCACGAGCGCTGGCGGATGCGGACCTGGCAGTCACCGAGGTTTCCGACTACACCGGTTTCCCGGAGATCATGGCCGGGCGAGTCAAGACTCTGCACCCGCGAATTCATGGTGGCCTGTTGGGTCGCGCTGATATCGACGATGCCGTCATGGCGCAGCATAATATTCCGCGCATCCAGCTGGCCGTAATCAATCTTTATCCTTTCGAAGCCGTGACGGCGAAACCTGATTGCAGCCTGCAGGAAGCCATTGAAAATATCGACATCGGTGGCCCGGCCATGGTGCGTTCGGCAGCCAAAAATCATACCTCCGTGGGCATCGTGACCAGCCCGGATCAATACTCGCGCGTGCTGGAACAGCTCAAACGCGGCCACGGCGAACTCAGCGATGCTTTCCGCCTGGAATTGGCCATCGCCGCCTTCAATCGCATCGCTCAATACGATGCTGCGATTGCCAATTACCTCTCGGCGCTGGAGCCTGCGGGCGGACAACTGGCATTTCCGCGGCAGCTCAATCAGTGCTTCAGCAAGATCATGGATTTGCGCTACGGCGAAAACCCCCATCAACAGGCAGCCTGGTATCAGGATGCTGCCTCTGTCTCCGGCGGGCTGGTAAAAGCTCGCCAGCTTCAGGGCAAGGAATTGTCCTTCAATAACATCGCCGACGCCGACGCCGCCTGGGCCTGCGTCAGCCAGTTCGATAGCCCGGCCTGCGTGATCGTCAAACATGCCAATCCCTGCGGTGTGGCCATCGCCAGCCAGCCACTTGAGGCATACCAGCGCGCATTTGCCACGGACCCCACTTCCGCGTTTGGTGGTGTGATCGCTTTTAATCACACCGTCGATGGCGACTGTGCCCGTACCCTGATTCAGCAGCAGTTTGTGGAAGTCCTGCTGGCACCGGCTTTCACACCTGAAGCACAGGGAGCACTCGCTGCCAAACCCAATGCACGGGTTCTTGAAGTGCCACTGGCCCTAGCACTGCAGCAACTGGATATGACACGTGTGGCCGGTGGCCTGCTGGTACAGACCGCTGACAATCTGACTGTGCAACGCACAGACTGTAGGGTAGTGAGCCAGCGACAACCCACTGAGGAAGAATGGCAAGACCTGTTGTTCGCCTGGAAAGTAGCGCGCATGGTGAAGTCCAACGCCATAGTCTGCGCCGCCCATGGCCAAACCCTCGGTATAGGAGCTGGCCAGATGAGCCGCGTGGATTCCGCCCGGATTGCGCGCTGGAAAGCAGCCGATGCCGGTCTGGACCTCAGTGGTAGCGCTATGGCATCCGACGCTTTTTTTCCCTTCCGCGATGGCCCGGATACTGCGGCTGAAGCGGGCATTACCAGCATCATCCACCCCGGTGGCTCCATGCGCGATGAAGAAGTGATTGCAGCGGCCGATGAACATGGCTTGGCCATGGTATTCACCGGCGTGCGGCATTTCCGGCACTAATGATTGCCACAGGAAACTTCCGGTAAATGCGAATACTGATCATAGGTAGCGGCGGACGTGAGCATGCTATGGCCTGGAAGTGTGCCCAGTCGGCTAAGGTCGAGAATGTATTCGTCGCACCCGGCAATGCTGGCACTGCCACCGAGCCCGGCGTGGAAAATGTTGCGTTGGCAGCTACCGATATTTCAGGGCTGCTGCATTTCGCCAGGGAGCATGGCATCGACCTCACGATCGTCGGTCCGGAAGATCCGCTGGTGATGGGCATTGTCGATCAGTTTACGGCGGCTGGCCTGGCCTGCTTTGGCCCATCGCGTGCAGCAGCGCAACTGGAGGGCTCCAAGGCCTTTGCCAAGGAATTCATGCAGCGCCATGGCATTGCCACCGCCGCATTCGGGCAATTCACGGATGTGAGCGAAGCTGTGCGCTTCATTCGCGAGCATGGTGCGCCCATCGTGGTGAAAGCCGATGGACTCGCGGCCGGCAAAGGCGTGGTGGTGGCGCGGACTCTGGCGGAAGCGGAAGCGGCTGTGATCGATATGCTGGCGGGCAATGCCTACGGTGCAGCCGGGCATCGCGTGGTGATCGAGGAATTCCTGGAAGGTGAAGAAGCCAGCTTCATTGTGATGGCTGATGGCCAGCACGCGCTGGCGATGGCCACTTCACAGGATCACAAAGCGGTAAACGACGGGGATCGCGGACCCAATACCGGCGGCATGGGCGCATATTCGCCCGCACCCGTGGTCGACGACCCATTGCATGAGCGCATCATGCGCGAAGTGATGCAGCCAGTGATCGACGGAATGGCAGCAGAGGGTCACCCCTTCACCGGCTTCCTCTACGCCGGCTTGATGATCACCCCTGAGGGTGAGCCTCGAGTGATCGAATTCAATGTGCGTTTCGGTGACCCGGAAACCCAGCCCATCATGTTGCGCCTGCAATCGGACCTGCCAGAACTCTGCCTGGCGGCTTTGCGGGGCGAACTGGACCAGTGCACGACGCAGTGGGACCCACGACCCAGCCTGGGCGTGGTAATGGCGGCCGAAGGATATCCCGGTCGGTACGACAAAGGCCATGTCATCAGCGGTTTGGACCAACCCTTGCCGCAAGAGGTGAAAATCTTCCAGGCAGGAACCACACTGAGCAAACAGGGAGTTGTCACTTCCGGTGGTCGGGTGTTATGCGTCACCGCGCTGGGCGATACCGTGTCGGAGGCTCAACAGTCCGCCTACCGCAGTTGCGAAAAAATTGTCTGGTCCGGTGCGTTCTATCGTAAGGACATAGGCTATCGTGCCATTGCCCGTGAGCGAACAAGGGCCTGTTAACACTAATTGGGTCATCGCTGCCGGCGGTCAATTTTTCTGCTGGCTAGGCGGAAGGAGAGCAGCATAGTGCCACTATGTAAACGACTGACAACAACGCCAGCGGGAAAATTGGCCCCGGCCCTTCGGGTTGAGCCTGAAAAAGCCCCACTCGGCGTTGCGCGTCGCTTATTTGGATTCACCAAACTGCGCTCCTTGCGCCTTGATTGGGGCTTTTTCAGGGTCAACAGCGACGATCCAATTAGTGGTAACAGGCCCCCATGCTGAGCCATATTACGCGCTTCGAGCTGCGATACCAGTTATCGTCTGCCATCTTCTGGATCACGGCCATTGTCTTTTTCTTGCTGACCTGGTCGCTGATCACTTCCGACACGCTGCGCATCGGCTGGGGCGGATACGTATCCCGCAACTCGCCGTACACCACCACGCTGTTAAGCATGATCATGATGGTGTTTGCCGTGTTCATTGCCACCTCGCTCTCCTCCAACGTGGTTTTGCGCGATGATGAAAGCGGCTTCGGGCCGATCATCCACACCACGCGGATATCGAAATTCGATTATCTGTTCGGCCGGTTCCTGGGCGGTTTCCTGGTCAGCTGCCTGGCCTTCCTGAGCGTACCGCTGGCTCTGTGGCTGGGCGCGGCCATGCCTTGGCTGGACCCCTCAACGATATCGTCCTTCCGGCTCGACACCTACCTGTACGCCTACTTTGTGATGTGTGTACCGACCATGTTCATGCTGTGCGCCATGTTCTTCGCACTGGCTACCATCACGCGGTCCATGATCGCCACTTATGTCGTGGCCTTGCTGCTGCTGATGGTCTATTTCCTCACCGCCTCCTACCTGGCCCGGCCGGAATTCAAGGAGATGATGTCGTGGCTGGATCCGTTGGCCCTGGCGCCGCTGCGCTTTGCCACCGAGCAGTGGACACCCAGCGAACGCAACACTCTGCTGCCACCCTTCTTCGGCGTTATGCTGCAAAACCGCCTGCTGTGGATTTCCATCGCGCTGGCTTTGCTGGCACTCACCTGGCGCTTGTATCGCCAGGACAAGCCTGCAGATACCAAAACCAAAAAGGCAGCCAAGGCGGCGACGGCAAGCGAGCAGGACAAACCCCTGGTGGCGCTGGCCGCTGGTACCTTGCCTGTGGCTTCTGCCGATTCGCGTTCACTGGGCTGGGGACCTCTGGTCACTCTGGCCCGCTTTGATGCACTCAGTGTGATACGCAGCCCCGGCTTCATCGTGCTGGTGGGTATTGCGCTGATGAATGCCATCATCGGTTTGTGGATTGCCGGTGACGATTCGGTGAGCATCATTCGTCCGGTCACCCGCATCATGATCAACATGCTGAACGAACAGTTCTCGCTGATTCCGTTGATTATTGCCGCCTACTATGCCGGTGAGCTGGTGTGGCGTGACCGCGAACGCCGCGTGCATGAAATTGTCGATGCAACGCCGGCGGCCGACTGGGCCTTCCTGGCGCCCAAGATCATTGCCATCGCCATCGTGTTGTTCATCATGGCCGGGCTCAGTGTTATCGGTGCGCTGGCGGTGCAAACGCTGAAGGGCTATACCCACTACGAATTATGGCATTACCTCTGGTGGTATCTGGCGCCCTGGCTGCTCAGCATGTTGACTTATGCCGTGCTGGCGGTCTTCATCCAGACCCTGGTACCGAACAAGTACGCTGGCCTGCTGGTGGTGATGCTGATCCTGGCGGCGCAGGTGTCGTTCCCGGGCTTTGGCCTTGAAAACCACTTGTACCTGTACAGCAGCACCTCGCCAGTACCGCTGTCCGACATGAACGGCCAGGGTAAATTCGCCGTCTTTGCTGCCTGGTATCGACTGTATTGGGCGGCTGCCATGGTGATCCTGGCGGTGCTCTCTTATGCCCTGTGGCGGCGTGGGGCTTCAGCGCCGCTGAAGGGGCGCTTGCAGCGCCTGCCTTCCAGGCTCAAGGGAACGGCAGGCTGGGCGGTTGGTGTGGCGGCGCTGGTCATGATCAGCACGGGTGGCTTTATTTACTACAACACCAACGTGCTCAATGAGTGGCGCTCCATGGTTGACAGCCAGCGCTGGGCAGCCGAATACGAGAAGCAGATACTGCCGTTCCAGGCAATCACGCAACCGCGCATTACTGATGTGAAGCTGGACATCGACCTGCAAACGGATGGCCCCAGGGTGGTAACGCGGGGCTCATATATGGTTGAGAACAAATCCGACCAGCCACTCAAGGAAGTTCACGTTGCCTGGCCCCGGCAGCTGGAAATTAAATCTTTCCTGGGCACAATCGTAGTGGCCGAGTTGAAAATGCCCCTGCTTGAAGTCCAGGGCGCAACGCTGGATCGTGAAATTCCCGATATGAACTATCGTATCTTCACCTTCGACCAGCCCTTGCAACCGGGGCAGAGGACGGAGATCAGGTTTGAAACCGTGCGCGAACAAAAGGGCTTCAGGAATAGCGCCAATGAGACGCGAGTGGTCGAAAACGGTACCTTCCTGGATAACTTCCAGATTCTGCCGATACTGGGCCCTAACCATTTCCTGGCGCTCGATGACCGGGGAGTGCGTCGCAAATACGGTCTGTCGGACGAACGCCGGCCACCCAAGCTCGAAGACGATAGCGCACGCGCGCATCACTATTTCAGGCATGACAGTGATTGGGTTAATGCCGAAATCACCATAACCAGCAACGAGGACCAGGTGATTGTGGCGCCGGGCTACCGGACCGGTGAAACCGTTGCGAATGGCCGGCGCACCGCGCACTTCAAGACCGAAGCACCCATCCATAACTTTTTCTCCATCCAGTCTGCACGCTACGCCGTGGCCACGGACAAATGGAACGATGTGGAACTGGAGGTTTATTACCACCCGGAACATGAGTACAACGTAAAGACCATGCTGGAGGCGAGCAAAGCCTCTATGGAGTATTTCTCCACTAACTTCAGCCCCTTCCAGTTCCGGCAGATGCGCATCGTGGAGTTCCCGGCTTATATGAATTTCGCCCAGGCTTTCCCGGGTACCGTGCCGTATTCGGAAGCGGCGGGATTCATCATCGACATTGAAAACCGCGGCGACCGCATTGATGGCCTCACCTACGTAACCGCGCATGAAATAGGCCACCAGTGGTGGGCGCACCAGGTGATCGGTGCCGACGTGCAGGGCCAGACGGTGTTGTCGGAAACGCTGGCGCAATATGCCGCCTTGATGGTCATGGATGAGATTTATGGCGATGTCGAGATCCGGCGCTTCCTGCGCGGTTCACTGCGGGGCTATTTGGGCGGTCGCGCCACCGATGTGCTGGGTGAGGTGCCACTGGAGCGCGTCGAAGGCCAGGCGCATGTTCGCTACCAGAAGGGTGGCCTGGTGATGTATCTGCTCAAGGATCAGATCGGCGAAGAAGCAGTCAATAGTGCACTGCGTTCGCTGATCCAGGAATACGCATTCAAAGGCCCTCCCTATCCCACCTCGCGCGATCTCACGTCCCGCCTGCGCGCGGAGGCAGGACCGGAGTACCAGGACCTGATCACGGACCTGTTCGAAAAGATTACGCTGTATGAACTGAAGGCAACGGCAGGTCGTGCGACACAGCTGGCCGATGGCGAATGGCGAGTGGAGATCGATGTGGAAGCCAAAAAACTGTACGCCGATGAACTTGGTGTGGAGAGCGAGGCTCCGCTGGACGGTCTGTTCGACATTGGCGTGTTCACCGCTGAGCCGGGCAGTGTGGCTTTCGCCGACAGCAGTGTGTTGTCGTTGCAGAAGCAACGTGTGCAAAGCGGTAAACAGACTTTCACCGTGATGGTTGACGAAAAGCCGAAGTTTGTCGGCCTGGATCCGTACAACAAATACATCGATCGCCTGCCGGAGGACAACTTGCTGGATCTGAGCAAGCAGTAGCCATCGCAATGCAGCTATCGGGGAAATTGCTATGGTAATGGAATGGCGCTGCGCGGCCACATTACTGGCAACGGCAGTCATCGCAACAGCAGGCGCTTCAGCAGGTGCACTGGCGCAGCTGCCCGCCAAGGAACCAGCCAGCGCAGGAAATGTGACCCAGCAGCGGCTGCTTGCCGGTGACAGTGAACCGGAATCCTGGCTCACGGGTGGACGCGACTGGCGACAGGGTTATTACTCGCCATTAACCGATATCAACAAAGAAAATGTGGGTGAGCTGGGCTATGCCTGGGGCCACGACATCGATTTCTCCAGCACCCTGGAAGCCACGCCGATCGTTGTCGATGGCGTGATGTACACCAGCGGCAATGCCGGTGTTGTGTATGCCCTCGATGCTGCCAAGGGCAACCTGCTCTGGAAGTTTGAACCCACCATCGATCCCGAGACCGACACGATGGGCGCTGGCTACGGGAACATCAATCGTGGCGTGGCCGTCGCACACGGTAAAGTCTACGTTGCTGCGGTCGACGGGGTGCTCTATGCACTGAGTGCGGCGGACGGCGAGGTGGTCTGGAAGGTCGATACCCTGGAGGACAAGTCTCGCGCCTATTCGAGTACCGGCGCGACCTATATTGCGGGTAACAAAGTCATTATTGGTAACGCGGGCGCAGAGTACGATGCGCGCGGTTACTTCACTGCTTATGACACTGATACCGGCGAGCAGGCCTGGCGTTTCTTCACTGTGCCCGGCGATCCGAAAAAGGGCTACGAGCACCCAGAGCTCGAAATGGCCGCGAAAACCTGGTCACGCAAAAGTCGTTGGGACGTTGGGCTCGGCGGCACCGTGTGGGACGGGATGGCCTACGATCCCGAGCTGAATCTTCTGTATGTAGGCACGGGCAATGGTGCTCCCTGGGACCGCAATATTCGCAGCCCCGGTGGTGGTGACAATCTGTTCCTCTCGTCGATTCTCGCCCTGAATCCCGACACCGGACGCCTGGTGTGGCATTACCAGACGACACCCGCAGACAGCTGGGATTTCACCGCAACGCAAAAGATGATCCTGGCGGATATCACCATCGACGGACGTGAGCGCCGCACCCTGCTGCAGGCGCCGAAGAATGGCTTTTTTTATGTGCTGGATCGCGAGACCGGCGAGCTGATCTCGGCCGAGCCCTATGCAAAAGTGAATTGGGCCAGCCATATCGACCTGACAACCGGTCGCCCGGTGGAGACCGGCCTGGGGGACTTTTCGAAGCAAGCACGTTTGGTCATGCCGGCACCCGTTGGTGCGCACCAGTGGCAACCCATGTCGTTTAATCCGGTGACCGGGCTGGTGTATATTCCGGCCCAGGAAATTGCCGCACTCTACGCGCCTACACCTGACAGCTTTGAGTATCAGCCCAAGCAGATTAACTGGGGCGTAACCCAGTCTCTGGTTCAACCCGATGGCAGGTTGCCAACCGGTGCGCTGCCGGAAGGAATGCAACTGGACGAGCCACTCCCGCGTCCTAAAATGTTCCTGCGGGCATGGGATCCTGTGCAGCAAAGAGTAGCCTGGGAAGTGGAGCAGATCGGCGATACCACTTCTTCCTTCTTTGTGCGGAGGCCGGGAGGAGTAATGAGTACCGGCAGCGAACTGGTGTTCCAGGGCCACATTGATGGGCATTTTCGGGTGTTCGACGGCCGCACCGGTGCACAACTGCGTGACATTTATGTTGGCACCAGCATCATGGCCGCACCCATGACTTATCGGATTGAAGGTGACCAGTACGTCAGCGTCATGGCGGGTGTGGGTGCATACCCCGGATACGCAGACTACAAATACGGCACTAAAGGCCGAATCGTCACCTTCAGGCTCGGTGGTGGAGACGTCCCGCATCGCCCCATGGTGTTGCCGGGTAATCCTGGTACGGACGAAATCGTTTTGCCACCTGCCGGTACTCCAGAGCAGGTTGCCAGCGGGCGGACACTTTATGAGCGTAACTGTGCACTTTGTCACGCCTCAGGCAGGGCGCCGGACTTATCGCGCATCAGCACGGCTACTCACGCTGAGTTCCCGGACATACTGCTGAAGGGCACGCGCGAAGTGATGGGCATGCCTGGCTTTGCAGAGCTGCTGTCGAAGGACGATGTCCAGGCACTCCACGCGTTTGCCATTGATGCTGCTGCGACCCGGCTCAAGACTTCGCCTGCACAGGCGACGGCAGAGCCAGCCTCGCAGTCCACCTCGCAGCCGCAAACTTTTGCCCAACAACTCATTGCCAGTTGTGAGGCGTATGCCAGCCGGAACAAGTTGACTCCGCTAAGCATC
>JBGTHE010000508.1:0-2146 GCA_041746335.1 Lysobacterales bacterium
CACCATACTCTCGTCGAACATGGGATCGCCGGCCCCCGTGGGTATCAATTCAGTGTCGATAATGCGGCCAACATCGCCATCAGTTAAGCGGGTCTTGATGGTGGCGGCAATCGAGCGGGTCTTGGGAATAATGAATGCGACATCCGGCCGTTCCGCCATCCGTTCAAACCAGGCTTGAGTAAAATTTCCACTGCCGCTGGGAACGATTTCGCGGTATCGGGGGTCTTCGCGGATAGGATCCAGCAGGTTGTTGATGATGCCGTATTTCAAGCCAAACAGAACCAACAGAGGTACCAGCGCGGCAGACAAGGCCAGCACAAAGCAAGTCGACATCAACCATTCATGCCGGAAATCCCGCGTAGCCAACTGCACCAGCAAGCGGCGCTGGATCGTAGGTATATCAAGGCCCGGCAGTTTCAAAGACTGGTCCCCGTATCAATACTGACCTGATGTGACTGCTCATCGATGGCGCTGATCTGGTGCTCGATCATGTTGAACCCGAACTGCTGCGCCAGGCGTTGTGCATGGGTAGCCAGTAACAAGGTCACATTGAATTCATGGGTTAGTTCGCAAAGTAACTCGACCATGCGCTCGGCATTGATTGGATCAACTGCTGAAGTGGGTTCGTCGGCAATGAGGATCGCCGGGCGATGCGCCAGTGCTCGAGCGACTTCGGCTCGCTGCCGCTGCCCAACAGACAGCATGGCGGGTAGTTTGCCCAGTTGCGCGCTGATGGCCAGTTTGGTGGCCCACTGATGGGCCGTGTCAGCCAGTGGCAGTTGCAAAAGCCGCAAGGGCAGTTCAATGTTTTCCTGCACCGTCAAATAAGGCAGCAGGCCGCCTGTCTGCATGATGTAGCCAATGTGGCGACCGCGCCATTCGGTAAATACTTCTGTGTGGTTAAGTTGCCATTCCGCTGCCAGATCATGCTCAGGGCCGCCTTCCTGGGGGTGAAAGCTGAATTGCGCACAATGGTCAGGGCGCAACAGCAACGCCAGTAGCTCGAGCAGAGTGCTCTTGCCGGAACCGCTTTCACCGATGAAGGCCAACCGAGCGCCTCGGCTTATGTCCAGCCGCTTGATGGTCAGCCTGAAACTTGCACCACCACCGCTATGGGTTTTGACCACATCGCGCAGTCTGAATACCGGTTCGGCAATCAGGGCAGAGCCTCCAGCAGCAGGGGATTGAGTGAGTCACCGTCTACTGCACCACCATCCAGTGAAATCCACAGATCCACGTTTTCATGCAGAGCCTTGTAGTAGGCGATTTTCTTGTCCAGCTGATTGATGAACTCAAATTGTTTTTGCGCTGACCATTCCTGCCAGGTGGCCAGGTCCAGGTTCATCACTTCACTGGTGTAAGGCAAGCCTTCGATGTACTCACGCATGTAACCCAGATCGGCCAGACTTTGGCCGCCTCCCACCTGCGTGGCAGTATTGGTTTTTTCCGGATCACGGCTGATGGCAGCAGCCAGGCTTTTCAGCTCACCCAGGAAATCCTGCGGCGCCAGGGCGCCTTCTTCGGCTATTTCGAGCACCTGGCGCAACACGTCATGCAAATCGCTGAGCTGGTCGCGGGTGAGGATAACGCGCACATCAAGATCACGTTGTGCCGGATCTTCAAAATCCCGGTCGATCAGCCAGGCGTCAAACAACACCGGTATACCGGCCGCCTTGTTTTCGTTCAGGTAGTTCATGCGCAATGCGTAACCCAGACGTGCCGCCTTTTGCTGGAATGCGTCCAGTTCTGAACTCTCCGCAGCGACACTTTCTTCTGTGACTGTATTGCTTTCAAACAGCTTGGGCGGCAAGCCTTTGGCCGTTTCGGCGACCTGAGCGGTGAGCTGCGAAGTGAGTGCAGCCAGCGCTTGCTGAAAAGCATCCACATCACCGGTTTCAACGCCGTAGTAGAAATCACCGATGTCTTCGATCTCTGACAATGCCCGGTATTGTTGCTCTGCAAAGGGATGGTTCTCAGTGCCTTCTGGTGTGCGCAAGTGCAATACCCAGGTGGCAATCTGGTTTTCCCTGGCCAGCTCACGCAAAGCGGTGGTGCTCAGGCCGGTTGCCGATAGGGGATCACCGCTGGTGCGTGGACCTGCGTCACTGATGAGAATCACGTAACGCGCGTCGTACCCGGTCCAGTC
>JBGTHE010000509.1:0-2238 GCA_041746335.1 Lysobacterales bacterium
TCAATTCTGCTCCCGCCTTTTTTCAATCAATTCCTGCACGGCCGATTGATAGGAGTTTTCACCACCCAGAATTTCAGTGACAGCGCTGGCATCCACTTTTACGGCTGCCACGAGTAGAGGCCAGTCGGCAAAAACCTCTTCTTCAAATTTGATATCCAGCGCAACTGCAACCGGCAGTTGGCCAGGCTCAGTCCATTCATCGATCCAACCAGCAATCTCACCTTCTTCATCACGGACCAGATAGGTGAAGCTGGCAGACTCTATGTGATCGATCAGCACTATGGGAGCGCGCTCTTCCAGACTGGCATCTTCGAATCCCTGAACCAGGGCATGGGTAAGGACCAACTCCTGGCCGTTTTTCCCACTGACAATGTTCAGTTCCTGTACCTGAGGTCCGCCAAAACCCAGATAGCCCGGCATGGGGCCCACAAAACGAATGGAAGCCGCGCTGCCACGAAACACCTCCATAACTGGAGCCTGACCCAAATTCGCCGATTCATCCTCCTCCTGACTAAACCCCAAAGGGACTGCCTGATTGATCTGCTTGCGCACGAACTGGTGCGCCATGCGCAGACGTCCACTCTCTTCGAGGATTCGCTGACCGCGATCAGTGGCGCGAGTGGCAGCTTGCAATCCGCCATAGGCCAGAGCCAGCAACATGCTGAGCAATGTCACTGCCAACAACAGTTCAACGAGAGTAAAACCCGAGGCTCGTTTCATGTGTTCGGCCCTTCCCAGTCTTCCAGCTGAGCTTTGACGGTGCTGAAAATCTGTGAACGTTCACGTTCACCTTCGCCCCAGCTCACCACACATTCCACTTCCAGTAGCTCTATTCCCGTCAGATCCGTCAATTCGATGCTGCGGGAATTTTCGACGGCACCTTCAAAAGCATAAATGGCGATTTCCCAACGATAATCACCCTCTTCACCTTCGTAGATGGCGCCGGAATCCAAGGGGATGTCCAGTCCAACCTGGTCCATCAGGGATTGTGCGATTAACGACGCTTCAGTGTATTGCTTCGCTCGGGCGGTATTACGGATTGCCCCTGTCAGAATTTCCAGAGTGACTGCGAAGCTCAATGCAAATACGAGAAATGCCAGCAACACTTCCAAAAGCGTGAAGCCACTTTGCCTTAACCCCAAGCCCTGCATTTGCCGGGCCATTTCAGTCTTCTTCCCTGTGAATGGATGCTTCACCGGTAAGCCAAACCACATCAATACGGTAAATTCGCTCGTTGGCTTCCAGTTCGATGAACCCACCGGTGGAGCCACCGTCAGGGTAAAAGCGTATGCCGCCCACATTTTCATCAGTTAATTCAGAACGTGCCGTGTTCACTGCCACGTTCATGCCTTCGGGCAAAAAGACAGCGTTTCGTTTAGGCGCAAGATAAGACCGGTTTTCGGTATCGATCAGGAATACCTGCTCCTGCTTGTCCAGTATTGCCTGGGTACGTGTATATCGTATTGAGGCTGTCATTTTTCGCGCGGCACTGCGCATTTCAGCACCGGAAATATTGCGGGAAATCGAGGTGGCTACCAAACCGAGCACTAGAGCTGCGATCACCATGACCACCAGCAATTCAACCAGCGTAAAGCCAAATGCTCGCTGACCCATTGGCTGCGGTGCACCAGCGTATGCAGTCCTGGGTTTCAATTTTTTCACCGGGGTGAGCGGTTGTCAGGCGCGAAGCAGAAGCGCCTTATTCCCAACTGTTGATATCGGCATTCTTGCCTTCTCCACCGGGTTGGCCATCAGCCCCCAGTGAATAGATATCAAATTCTCCATGTTCGCCAGGCATACGGAATTCATATTCGCGACCCCAGGGATCTTTCAAACTGGATTCCTTTACGTAAGGTCCATTCCACCCTGCGTCACCGCCCTCCGTTACCAACTGAGCCAGAGACTCGGGTGTGGTTCCAGTATCCAGGTAGTAGCTCTCCACGGCCATGGCAAGTCGACTTACCTGAGATGAGGCCGCTTTGACTTTGGCGCCCTCGGCTTTGCCGATGATTCCTGGCAGAACCAGACCGCCAATCAATGCCAGAATTACCAGCACGAGCAGCAGCTCAACCAGAGTAAAGCCTCGCTGTGTGTTGCCCTGAGCTTTACGTTTGAACGTGTTCGAGTTGTACATTATTTCAATCTCCAGAATCTGTTTGTGCGCGGTTGCACAGGGGTTACTTCGCCCACAGTGATTATCAGCCAACCAGATCGTTGATGCTCAGTATGGCTATCAGC
>JBGTHE010000510.1:0-4172 GCA_041746335.1 Lysobacterales bacterium
GAATTATGATCCTCGGTTTGCATTACAGAATAGCCCAGTTGAAGACTGAAATCTCCCCGATCAAGTACACTATGCGCTGCCGAAAAACAGAAAAGCCTGTGGATTGATATGAAACCGCAACAAGAAAATACCGGCCTTGCAGCAAATTCTGCAAAAATCCTGGATGGACTGGTTGCCAGCAATGCGATTATCGAGAAAGTGCGAGTCGCCATCGAACAGCACGTTGAATCCGGCGGACGACGTCCTGGCCTTGCAGTGGTTTTAGTGGGTCATGATCCGGCATCAAGCATTTACGTGAATGCCAAGCGCCGCGATTGCGAAAGGTCCGGCATCATTGCCAGCGATTATGATCTGCCCGCTGAGACTCCAGAAATTGAATTGCTAACCTTGATCGACAAGTTGAACTGCGATCCGAGTATTGATGGCATCCTGGTGCAACTGCCTTTGCCGAAACACATCGAAGAAACCCAGGTCACCAATCGTATTTGCGCAGACAAGGATGTAGATGGTTTCCACGCTTTCAACGTTGGCAAACTGGCGTTGCGTCAGCCGGGATTGCGCCCCTGTACACCCAGAGGCGTAATGGCCCTGTTAAGCTTTCACGGTGTGGAAGTCCGCTCCCGACACGTGGTCATCGTGGGCGCTTCGAACATTGTAGGCAGGCCCATGTCTCTGGAATGCCTGCTTACCGGCGCCACAGTGACGGTCACTCACCGCTTTACCCATAACCTCGAACATCATGTTCGCTCGGCTGATGTGCTTATCAGCGCGATTGGTAAGCGCGGAATCATTGATTCAGGTTGGCTCAAGCCGGAATGCGTGGTGGTGGACGTGGGTATCAATCGTCTGGATGACGGCCGCATCACGGGTGACATTGATTTTCCGCGAGCTGCCTCAGTGGCCAGCTGGATCAGCCCAGTGCCCGGCGGTGTAGGCCCTATGACCCGTGCCATGTTGATGCTCAATACAGCAGAGTCGGCGGGTCTGAAAATTGAGTTACCCTACCAGCCGCACTCCACCGGCTAGTGCCGCACTGGATTCACGGATCATGAAGTACTGATCAGTTGTTATCGAGGCCGGCACGCTCGCGCAGTATCTTGCGCAAAGCCTGTTTAGCGTCATCCGTCATTGCTTCTGCTTCAGGATACTTCAGCGGCAAAGCCTGTAGGGCTTGCAGCAGAATGCTTGAGATTTGCCAGCGTAAATACCAGCGATTGTCAGCGGGTACACAGAACCAGGGCGCCCAGGCTCGTGACGTCTCGTTGAACATGTGCATCACGGCCTCGTCATAGGCTTCGCGAAAGCCCGACTCCACCATATCATTGCGGGAGAACTTCCAGAGACGCCTTTCATGTTCAAGCCTGTCCAGAAAACGTAAAGCCTGCCGCTCGGGTGAGACATTCAACCAGAATTTCAGAACCAATGTGTTGGACATGGCCAGATGCCTTTCAAATTCGCGGATGGCCCGGTAACGTGCAGGCCACAAAATGGCACTGTCCGGCGGCTGCCCGGCATATTGACCAGCGAGAAATTCCGGATGAACCCTCACGGTCAACACTTCTTCGTAGTAGCTGCGGTTGAAAGCACCAATCTGCCCGCGTTCCGGCAACTCCAGCGTGGTGCGCCACAGGAAGTCATGAGCCAGCTCTGTGCGCGAAGGTTGTTTGAA
Source organism: Lysobacterales bacterium (assembly GCA_041746335.1). GTDB lineage: Bacteria > Pseudomonadota > Gammaproteobacteria > Xanthomonadales > SZUA-36 > JAWXBM01. Next base: position 1,670 of record JBGTHE010000510.1, read on the forward strand.
TGAGGCCACCCGGATACCACCCGTATCGAGTCCTTCCAGAACCTCCCGTATCGCACCGTCTTTCCCGGCTGCGTCCAGTGCCTGAAACACCAGCAGAATGCTGAATTGCTTACTCGCGATCAGCTTTCCCTGCAGAGGGCGTATTCGGTTGCGAATTTCGTCCAGCTGCGGACGGTAGTCAGTTGCAGATTCGGAGTCAGGTTCGGATTCGGTGGCGTGTGGTGGAGCGTATTGTGTCGGGGCCGTGATCAAGGGAACCTTCGGGTCGATGCGCCATGGGCTCTTTACGCAGTTCAGGTACGCTTCGAGTTCTCCGGAAGGAGTATTCATGGTCGCTCCAGAATGGCAGTAACCCCCATTCCGCCTGCGGTACAGATCGAAATCAGTCCGCGCCCGGACCCGGCTTGTGCCAGTATTTCACTCAAAGTCGCCATGATGCGTGCACCGGTGGCGGCAAACGGATGGCCGACGGCGAGGCTGCTGCCTTTGATGTTCATTCGGGAACGGTCGATCGCACCCAATGCCTTATTCAATCCCAGCCGATTGCGACAATAGTCCTTCGACTCCCAGGCCGCGAGCGTGCACAGAACCTGTGCTGCAAAGGCCTCGTGAATCTCGTAATAATCGAAATCCTGCAGGGTCAATCCGGTTTTTTGGAGCATCTCGGCTACTGCAATCGTTGGTGCCATTAACAAGCCTTCATCATTGACAAAATCAACCGCAGAGCTGCGCATGCCGGTCAGGTAGGCTTGTATGGGCAGGTCGTGCTGTCTGGCCCAGTCTTCCGAAGCCAGTAGTACACCTGCAGCACCGTCGGTCAATGGTGTGCTGTTGCCAGCCGTCAAAGTCGCCGCAGCTTCTTTGGAGAAAGCCGGTTTCAGCTTGGCCAATTTTTCAAGACTGGAGTCGGCTCGCATGTTGTTATCCCGGGCCACGCCACCCCAGGACTGCACCAATGGATCGAAAAATCCTGAATCATAGGCTGCTGCTGCATTCAAATGACTGGCCAGGGCCAGTTCATCCTGTGCTTCGCGGCTGATTTGCCATTCACGCGCCATGCGCTCGCAATGAGCCCCCATGCTTAACCCGGTTCGGGGTTCGCCGTTGGCCGGTGTTACCGGCTTCAATTCACCCGGACTAAAGCCTTTGAAAGCCCCAAGTGATTGGCCAAAACTTCGGCCTGCGCCGGCTTTTACAAGGCGTTTGGAAAATTTTGGCCCGAATACGATGGGTGGATCGGAAGTAGTGTCCGTTCCCGCAGCGATTCCGCATTCAATCTGGCCACAGGCAATCTTGGCCCCAATGGTCAGCGCTGCCTGCAGACTGGTGCCGCATGCTTGTTGCAAGGTAATACCCGGGGACAGGGGAGATAATGAAGTGGATAACAAGGCTTCGCGTGCCAGGTTCCAATCCCGCGAATGCGTGGTTACCGCGCCTGCCACTAGCTCGTCGAGTTGTTGATTTTGAAGTCCAAATCGCTGCACAACCCCCTCAATCGCCGCCGACAGCATATCCATATTGGATTTTTCTGAGTACATCGTGTTCGAGCGGCAAAACGGGATGCGGCTTCCTCCGATGACCGCGATGCGGCGCATTTCACCCATCATGACGTTTCTCCTGGCGCCGCTGCCGAATCTGGTTCGCCAAATGTCGCAGCCTGCTGGTTGTTCAGGTAGTGCAATGGACCTCCACGGAAGGGTGCGAAGCCTGTACCAAATATCATTCCGGCATCAAGTTGATCTGCGTCTGCTACCACCCGATCTGCCAGGCATGATTGGCATTCGTCGAAGTAGGGCTGCATCAGTTCAGCTGCCAGGGATTTCAGGTTAACTCCTTCAATTGCCGCCTCGTTCTTGACGGGTTTGCCTTTCTGCCAGGTGTAGAATCCAGCACCTGATTTTTTACCGAGTTTGCCTTGTTCAACGAGCTCCTGCAGCGCTGCGACTTCCTCAGTAGCTGCCGCACCGCCCAGGAGTTTGATAACGCTGAGGCCTACGTCCAGCCCAACAGTATCCGCCAGCTCCACGGGGCCCATGGGCATACCGAAGTCCACCGCAGCCTGATCGAGCGCTTCGAGGGGAACACCGCGCTTCCGGTGTATGTTCAGGGCATGTTGCATGTAGGGTGCCAGTACCCGATTGACCAGGAAACCAGGAGTGCTGGTTACAGCTAGTGGAAAGCGCTCGATCTGGTTGCAAAATGCGGCGCCCCGATCGATTTCTTCAGGATTGGTCATAGGGTCGTAGACCACTTCAACCAACGGCATTTTGGCCACCGGGTTGAAGAAATGAAGACCGATCAGCCGGGATGGCTGCTGCAGATCACGGGACAGTTCTGCCAGTGGAATGGCTGAAGTATTGGTAGCCAGAAGCGCATTCGCCTTGAGTTTCGGTTCGATCTGGTTGTAAAGCGCGCGCTTGGCATCGGCATTTTCGAAAATAGCTTCGATCACCACATCGGCCAATGCTATACCTTTGCCTTCCACATCGGCTATCAGGCGACT
>JBGTHE010000511.1:0-2910 GCA_041746335.1 Lysobacterales bacterium
GTTGCCTCACGACTTCCCGGGAGCACTTCCGACAGCGAGCTACCGAAGGACGCGGTGAAGCTGGCACGAATGCGTTCTGCGGCATGCAGATCACCCGCCGCCTGCTCTTCCACCACCCGTTCCATGACCGAAACCGCAAACGTCACACCACAGGCCTTGATGCATTGGAGATCAATGGGTGAAAGCAATTTCAGCCCACGACTGTTGTTGGTTTGCCAACTCAGGCCATCCAGAATTTCTGTCACAGCACCCAGCCGGTTGCCGCCGAATGCGCGAATGCGGTTGGCCAGATCGGGCAGCTCAAACAAGCGGGAGACAGTAGGCGTCAGCGCGCTGATGTCATACAACACCGAATCGATCACCGCTACCGGAACAGGGCCTTCCTCAGCAGCGGACCACACGCGCCCTACCAGCAAGGCATTAGCGGCGTCATCAGGCAACAGCTTGGGCAGAGCCACTTTACTCATCGCGTTCAGACTCGATGTTCATCAATGTTTCAGCACCTGTGATAGGAAACGCTTGACCCGCTCATTGCCGGAAGCCCCGAAAAACTGTTCCGGACCACAATCCTCAACGATGCAGCCCTCGTCCATGAACAAAACCCGGTTGGCTACGCGGCGCGCGAAGGCCATCTCATGCGTGACACACAACATGGTCATGCCGGATTGCGCGAGGGCAATCATGGTCTCCAGCACTTCGCCTATGGTTTCCGGGTCGAGAGCAGAGGTGGGCTCATCGAACAGCATCATGCTCGGTTCCATGCACAGAGCCCGGGCGATGGCCACGCGTTGCTGCTGGCCACCGGACATCTGCGCCGGATACTTTTCGCCGTAGCCGGTCAGCTTTACCTTGTCCAGGTAGTAATTGGCGCGATCGGTCGCAACTGTGGCAGAACACTTGTGCACCAGTCGCGGTGCCAGGGTCAGGTTTTCCATCACCGTGAGATGCGGAAACAGATTGAACTGCTGGAACACCATGCCCACGTTCTGCCGAAGCAGGCGGATTTCCCGAGTTGTTTTCGCCTCTTTGCCCTCCACTTTCAGGCTGCCGGATTGATGTTTCTCCAGCGAGTTGATGCAGCGTATCAAGGTCGACTTCCCGGAGCCGGAAGGCCCGCAGATCACGACCTTTTCGCCAGCGTGAATCTGCAGATTGATGTCCTTCAGAACGTGCAGGTCTCCGTACCATTTGTTCAGGCCGGAGATCTCCACCAGCGGCTCATCACCGCTCACGTTACCGGGTGCATCACGCTGATTGTCGGGCATGGGGGTTTGCCGCCTGTTCATCAATAAATTCGGTAATTTTTCATCATCATTCTGGCATTGGGTTTCCGGATACCCACCATTCGATATCAGCCAGACGCCGGATCAGGGCCTGACGTTCGGCGTCGCCCAGCCCGGCCAACGTTTCCTGCATGAGCTTTGCTTTGCTGCCTACGATATAGCGGAACAGTGGCTGATCCTGTGCGGCGATGTTACGGATCAGGCTGGCAACCGCCTGTGGATCTTCGCCTTCGGCCACGGCATCCAGCACCTTGCCATGACGAAAAGCCAGCAATTCATGGTAAGGCGAATCAGCCGCCGACCCGATCGGCACAACCATCTTCTCTGTAATCTGTGTTCGAAAGGCACTCGGGCAAACCACCGAAACGTGAATGCCGAAACGCTCGACTTCATACTTCATGGCTTCAAAGGCGGTTTCCAGAGCTGCCTTGCTGGCGCAGTACGCCCCGTCAATCACCCGCCCGACCAGGGACCCGATCGACGAAACGCTGATGATGCGCCCTTGCCCACGCTCCCGCATGGATGGCAAAACCGCTCGCGCCATATTGATGGCTCCAAAGAAATTGGTCTCGAACAGGCGGCGGAATTCAACGTCAGCCATGTCTTCCATGGCGCCCAGCAAATGAATGCCCGCATTATTCACCAGCACATCGATGTGGCCGTAATCCCTGACCACACCTGTCACACAGTGCCGAATGGACTCTCCATCGGTGACATCCAGTTCGCGTATATCGATGCCTTCATCTGCCGGCAAACTATGCTGTTGAGTATCGCGCATGGTGGCCACAACACGATCACCCACTTGCGCAAACTCGCGGGCGCACAGAGCGCCAAAGCCGGAACTGCAACCGGTAATCAGGACCACCCGCTGGTCAGTTTGTCCGGTCATTGCAATCTCGTTGCAAGCTTACAGCAGACTGGCAACAACAGATTTCAGCTCCATGTACTGCTCCATGCCTTCCCAGCCGTTTTCACGGCCCCAGCCCGAGAGTTTGTAGCCACCGAATGCAATGGCCGGATCCGACACTCCGTGGCAATTGATCCAGACCAATCCTGCCTGCACCTGAGCGGCAAGACGATGACCGCGCGCGAGGTTCTGCGTCCAGATGCTGGCAGCCAGACCGTACTCAGTCTCATTGGCCCATTGCATCACCTCATCAACATCATTGAACTTCATGGCACAGACCACCGGCCCAAAAATCTCCTCACGCACCGCCGTCATATCGTGATCCACATCCGCGAGTACGGTGGGGCGCATGAAATACCCACTTTGATCCAAACGCTTGCCGCCCGTAACCACACGTGCGCCCTGGTCGTGACCCTGCTCGACCAAGGACAGCACCCGGTCCAGCTGCTTGCGTGACACCAGCGGGCCCATCTGCGTATCCTCATTGAGCCCCGGGCCCACGCGCATATCCTCAGCAATTCGCACCACGCCTTCCAGAACCTGCTCGTACACTGAAGCCTCGATGTACAGCCGCGAACCGGCAATACAAACCTGCCCCGCGTTGAAAAAGATGGCATTGGCGGCGGCGGGTATGGCTCGTTCCAGATCTGCGTCTGCGCAAATGATGACGGGAGATTTGCCACCCAGTTCCAGCGAGATTTTTTTCAAGTTGCTACCAGA
>JBGTHE010000512.1:0-4938 GCA_041746335.1 Lysobacterales bacterium
TTCGACAGCAGGGTTTGGAACTGGCCGATCCGCCATTTCTGGACCAGGTGGTGATCCGCTTCGGAATTGCCAACACGGACCAGCACTACCATGTACCTCTGCTGATTTCGCCCTACGGTTACTCGACGTACAGAGGCAGCTGATGCAGCACACCCTCCGTTTTTTGCTGGGACACGAGCTGCAGGAAATCAGGGATTGCGACCCGCAGACTACAGTGCTGGACTGGCTGCGTGAAAAAATGGATAGGAAGGGCACCAAAGAAGGCTGTGCAGAAGGCGATTGTGGTGCCTGCACCGTGACGGTGGTGGAGCTGCAGGATGGCCAGCTGCGTTACCGGGCGATCAATTCCTGCATTCAGCTTTTGCCCACGCTCGATGGCAAACAACTGATTACCGTGGAAGACCTTGCCAGTGTTGCCTCCCAGAATCCGGAACTGCATCCCCAATTGCATCCTGTTCAGCAGGCCATGGTTGACCAACACGGTTCACAGTGCGGATTCTGTACACCGGGTTTTGTGATGAGCCTGTTCACCTTGTTTCACGACCCGCGCGCGTTACAGGCAACCGGATCGCCGGGTCGGCAGGATATCGACGAAGTTGTGACCGGTAATTTATGTCGCTGCACTGGCTATGCGCCTATCGTCAAGGCCGCCCGGCAAGCCATGCAGCGCGCTTCGGCGGGAGATGCGTTCACCACCCATGAGCCGGCAACTATTCTCAAATTGCAGGAGATTGCACACTTCAAGGCCCTGGTCATGGAATACGAAGGTCGGCGGTTTTTTGCGCCGCGCACGCTGCAAACGCTTTGTGAACTGTTGGCTGAGAATCCCTCTGCCACTCTGGTGGCTGGCGCCACCGATGTGGGCCTGTGGATAACCAAGCAGTTACAGCAGCCAGAGACTTTGATCTACCTGGGTGAAATAAAGGAATTGCGACGATTGCAGCCTGATGCAACGACGGGTGGGCTGCAGATAGGTGCGGCAGTCCGGTATGCGGATGCATTGGAAGCGCTCACCGGCATTTACCCGGAGATGACCGAATTGTTGAAGCGGCTGGGTGCGGAGCAGGTCCGCAATGCCGGAACGATAGGTGGCAATATCGCCAATGGTTCGCCCATTGGCGACATGCCTCCCGCGCTGATTGTCCTGGGCGCCCGTTTGATACTGACGAGTATCGATGGCTCGCGCGAGATTCCGCTGGAGGATTTCTTTATCGAATATGGCAAGCAGGACTTGAGATCCGGCGAATGTGTGGAAGCGATTCAAATCCCACCACGGCCTAAAGGCCTGCACTACGCGGTGTACAAATTATCGCGGCGCTTTGACCAGGACATTTCTTCCTTGTGTGGTGCATTCAGCATGAGTTTGATTGATGGCAAAGTGAGCGAACCGCGTATTTGTTTTGGCGGCATGGCGGGCACGCCATTGCGAGCCAAAAAGGCAGAGCAGGCCATGGCGGGAAAACACTGGAACCCGGAGACCGTTAGCGCCGCGCAATTGGCCCTGCAGAACGATTACCAACCGCTGAGCGACTGGCGCGGCAGCAGCGACTACCGAATGCAGGCGGCGCAGAATCTGTTGCAGCGTTTCTACCTGGAAACGCAGAACACAGCAGACGCCCGGCTGCAACGAGGAGTGGCTTAGTTTGAATCGCGCGGCCAATAGCAGTGGGAAAAGCAGAGATCGCTTGACTACCGTGCATCAGCCTGAACCGCATGACAGCGCTATCAAGCATGTCACAGGCCGCGCTGTTTATGTGGATGATATGGTTGAGCCCGCAGGCTTGCTGCATGTCTACTTTGGATGCAGCAAGGTAGCCCACGGGCGCATTCGCTCTTTGGGTCTGCATGAAGTGAGGTCTTTCCCGGGCGTGGTTGCCGTAATCACGGCCAGCGATATTCCGGGTATCAATGACATCAGTTCCAAACACACCGGCGACGAGGAAACCATTGCCAGTGAATATGTGCACTTCCACGGACAGGTGCTTTTTGCCGTGGCCGCGGAAAGTCGTGACATTGCCCGCCGCGCTGCCCGCGAGGCGGAAGTTGATATTGAAGAATTACCCGCCGTTCTGGATATTGCAACGGCGATGGAAAAGCAGGTTTGGGTAGATCCCCCGCATGAAATGAATCGTGGCGATGCCAAGGCTGCTATCGATGCAGCGCCTCATCGATTGCAGGGCGAGATCAACACCGGCGCTCAGGACCATTTTTATCTGGAGGGTCAGGCCGCGCTCAGTATTCCCCAGGAAGATGGCGATGTGCTGATCTATTCTTCCAGCCAGCATCCGACCGAATTACAACACCTTGCTGCGCTGGCGTTAGGCCGCCCCGATAACGCCATTACCGTCGAGGTGCGCCGCATGGGCGGTGCGTTCGGCGGCAAGGAAACGCAGGCCGCGCAATGGGCGGTGATTACCGCTTTGATCGCAAACAAAACCGGTCGTGCCGCCAAATTGAGGCTGGATCGTGATGACGACATGATCAGCACTGGCAAGCGGCATGACTTCCGTATTCGCTACGAGGTTGGTTTCGATGATGAGGGGAGTATCCTCGGCATTGATCTCGAACTCGCCGCGCGTTGCGGATTTTCGGCTGATCTGTCCGGCCCGATCAGCGACCGGGCCATGTTTCATTGTGACAACGCCTATTTCTTTCCCGCAGTGCGGATTCGATCTTATCGCTGCCGCACCAATACCGTGTCCAACACAGCTTTCCGTGGCTTTGGCGGACCACAGGGCATGATGGGAATAGAGCGGGTCATTGATGCCATTGCTGCGCATCTCGGCAAGGATCCGCTGGTAGTCCGGCTGCTTAATCTCTATGGCGACGAGGGCCGCAATCTCACACCTTTTTTCATGAAGGTGGAAGACAATGTGTTGCCCGAGTTGATAACAGAGTTATTGCAAAGCAGCGATTACTCACAGCGTCGAGCGGACATCAGCAACTTCAATACTGGCAGTGCCGTGATCAAGCGTGGTATTGCGCTGACGCCGGTCAAGTTCGGAATTTCCTTCACAACCGCGTTCCTCAATCAGGCCGGAGCGCTGGTGCACGTTTACAAGGACGGCAGCATCCACCTCAACCACGGTGGTACGGAGATGGGTCAGGGCCTGTTCATCAAAGTAGCGCAAGTTGTGGCTGATGCCTTCGGTGTGCCACTTGGGCAGGTGAAGATCAGCGCAACCAATACCGGTAAGGTACCTAACACCTCAGCCACAGCAGCATCTTCCGGAACCGACATGAACGCCATGGCAGCGCTCAATGCCTGCCAGAAGATCAAGCATCGAATTGCGGATTTTCTGGTTGAAGCAAGTGGAGCAAAGCCAGAAGAAGTACGGTTTGCCCCCCAAGGCGTTTGGGATGGGAAACAATGGCGCAACTTCGCAGATGTGATCATGACTGCTTATCTGGGTCGTATATCCCTGTCTGCGACCGGCTATTACCGCACGCCCAAAATACATTACGACCGTGAGAAGGCCAGGGGCAGGCCCTTCCTTTATTTCGCCTACGGAGCTGCTGTGGCTGAAGTGGAAGTGGACACGCTCACCGGTGAAAGCCGTGTGCGCCGCGTTGACATTTTACATGACGTGGGACGCTCACTGAATCCGGCCATTGATATGGGCCAGATCGAAGGCGGTTTCGTTCAGGGTATGGGCTGGCTGACCACCGAAGAATGCTGGTGGGATAACCAAGGCCAGTTGCGCACTCATGCACCCTCAACCTACAAAATTCCTGTCAGCAGTGATGTACCGGAAGCGTTCCATGTGAAGATCTGGGAGCGGGGTGAAAACCAGGAACCCACCATTCATCGCTCCAAGGCCGTGGGCGAACCGCCACTGATGCTGGCCATTGCAGTGCACAGTGCGATTAATCAGGCGATTGCAGCGACTTTGCCGAATAAAGCACTTCCTTCCCTCGATGCACCAGCGACACCTGAACACGTATTGATGTGCCTGCGGCGGGGAGCTTAGTGTTGCGCCCCTGGATGAGTCGCAGGGAATTGATGGGGTCAGAGTAAAGGGACAGAGTAACCGACTCGGGTATTTGCCCTGCTCATTTACTCTGTCCCTTTACTGGGGAAGTTTTCGGATGTCGAACTGGTACACTAAACTACCTCCAAGACCGAGCTGGAGGCGGGATGGCTGAAAGGCTGGGAAGTCGAGCAGAGAACTGGTAGGTCAACAAATTCAGTGAGGAAGGAGAAGGTCATGCAATTTTCGCTACTCGCAAGCGCCACAGTGCTGGTACTGGCTGCATCGGTGTTCATTGCCGGATGCTCGCGCGAGGAATCCGAGCGGGCCGCCGCCACTGACGCGGCTGCACCGGCTACTGACACGGCTGCACCGGCCACTGACACGGCTGCACCGGTTACTGACACGGCTGCACCGGTTACTGACGCGGCTGCACCGGCTACTGACGCAGCCACGACGGCTTTGGCGGATTCCGGACACCCGACACGCGTGTTCTTCGGCGACACCCACCTCCACACGGCCATGTCGATGGATGCCGGGCTATTCGGCAACCGCCTCGGCGTGGAGGATGCCTACCGCTTCGCGCGCGGCGAGGAGGTGATGGCCTCGAGCGGGCAGAAGGCGAAGCTGTCGCGCCCGCTCGATTTCCTGGTGGTCGCCGACCACTCCGACAACATGGGATTTGCCCCCGATCTGGTCGCCGGGAACCCGGCGCTGCTCGCCGATCCCACCGGCAAGAAATGGTACGACATGATCCAGGCCGGCGAGGGTACTGCGGCGGCGCTGGAACTCATCGACAGTTTCTCGCGCGGTACCATGCCTGAAAAGCTGAAGTATGCCCCCGGTACGCCGGCCTACAGCGCAGCATGGAAGCTCACGGTCGATGCCGCCGAGAAGTACAACGAGCCCGGCAAGTTCACGGCCTTCATCGGCTATGAGTGGACCTCGCAGGTGCCGCCGGGCAACA
>JBGTHE010000513.1:0-4947 GCA_041746335.1 Lysobacterales bacterium
GAATTGGAGCTTTCGATCAGTCGGGCCTATCAGGAGGCTCGTGAAAGTCGACATGAGTTCCTGACCGTTGAACACATGTTGCTGGCATTGCTCGATAACGGTTCTGCTTTGGCAATACTCAGTGCCTGTGGTGCTGACATCAAGCAGCTCGAAAAAGAAATCCGCAAGGTGCTGGACGATACTGTTCCATTGCTGAAAGACGACGATGTGAGGGATACGCAACCCACCATTGGTTTTCAGCGTGTGCTGCAGCGAGCGCTCTACCACGTGCAATCTGCAGGTAAGGAAGAAGTACTGGGCTCCAATGTGCTGGTGGCCATCTTCAGCGAAAAAGATTCTTACGCCTGCTATCTGCTGCACCGCCACGATGTCCATCGGCTGGACGTGGTTAATTACATTTCACACGGTGTCAGCAAGTTGGAGCCGGGTGACGAAAAGGTTAACGATCCCGGCGTGCTGGACAATGACGTTGATGAAGATGGCGAACGCAAAGTCAGTGCTCTCGAGCGATACACTGCCAACCTCAATGAGCGGGCCCGGCGGGATGAAATCGACCCGCTGATAGGGCGTAGTAAAGAAATCGAACGAACCATTCAGGTGTTGTGCCGCCGCCGCAAAAACAATCCCTTGCTGGTGGGCGAAGCGGGTGTAGGCAAGACCGCTATGGCGGAAGGCCTTGCCCTGCGCATCGTCAAGCACGAGGTGCCGGAGATCTTGGCCAATGCTACGATTTACGCTCTGGATCTCGGTTCCCTGCTGGCCGGTACCAAGTATCGCGGTGATTTCGAGAAGCGCCTCAAGGCCGTTATCGCTGAACTGAAAAGTGATGTTGGCGCCATTCTGTTCATCGACGAAATTCACACCATCATCGGTGCTGGAGCGGCATCCGGTGGGGTCATGGATGCATCCAACCTCATCAAGCCAGTACTGGCTTCAGGTGAACTGCGCTGCATGGGCTCCACTACCTTCCAGGAATTCCGTAGTGTGTTCGAGAAAGATCGCGCACTGGCCCGTCGATTCCAGAAAATCGATATAGACGAGCCCAGTGTGCCTGAAACCATAGAAATTTTGCGCGGCTTGAAAAGCCGGTTTGAAGAGCATCACAGTGTCACCTACAGTGATCAGGCACTGATTGCTGCTGCTGAGTTATCAGCCCGGCATATCAATGACCGGCATCTGCCTGACAAGGCCATTGATGTGATTGATGAAGCGGGAGCTCGTCAACGCCTGCAGCCTGAAAAGCTGCGCAAGGTAGACCTGGATGAGCACGACATAGAAGACATCATCGCTCACATGGCACGCATCCCTGCCAAGCAGGTTTCGCGTTCTGATCGGGATGCGCTGCGCAATCTGGACCGTGACCTGAAGCTCGTGGTGTTTGGCCAGGACGATGCCATCGACGCACTGTCTGCGGCCATCAAGATGGCCCGCTCCGGACTGGGTGATGCGGAAAAGCCCATTGGTTCTTTCTTGTTCGCAGGCCCCACAGGTGTGGGCAAGACTGAGGTAACCCGTCAGCTCGCGTTGACCATGGGCATTGAATTGATTCGCTTTGATATGTCCGAGTACATGGAAGCCCATTCGGTATCACGCCTGGTGGGGGCACCGCCTGGCTACATTGGTTTTGATCGAGGTGGATTACTCACTGAAGCTGTGACCAAGACTCCGCACGCCGTATTGTTATTGGATGAGGTGGAAAAAGCCCATCCCGATATTTTTAATATCCTGCTGCAGGTAATGGACCACGGCAAGCTGACTGATGCCAATGGCCGCGAGGCGGACTTCCGTAATGTCATCCTGGTTATGACCACCAATGCTGGTGCTCACGAAAGCGCCCGGCGATCCATTGGCTTCACTGATCAGGATAATTCCACCGATGCAATGGAAATCATCCGCAAAACTTTTGCACCTGAATTCCGTAACCGGCTGGACAGCATCATCAGCTTCCGGGCGCTGGATATGCCCGTCGTTCTGCGCGTTGTGGACAAGTTCCTGCTCGAGCTTGAAGAACAACTATTGCTGAAAAACGTCAGCATTTCCGTGACGCGTTCCGCACGCGAGTGGTTAGCCGAGAGAGGCTTCGATCCAAAAATGGGAGCTCGGCCCATGAAACGTGTGATCCAGGAGCAGATCAAGCGCCCACTGGCCGATGACCTGCTATTCGGTGAGCTCGTTGATGGCGGCGAGGTACGCGTCACAGCGCCTCGCACAAAGGGCGACAAACTTCAAATCAAAAGGACATCCAAGGGTCAGGAGCGGGAAGCGTTGCCTGCAGCCACGGAGTAAAATTTCAGGCCGCGCAAGGGTCAATTGGGGTTTACTTTGAGCGGTAGGTGATACGGCCTTTACTGAGGTCGTAAGGGGTGAGTTCCACCTTGACTTTATCGCCAGTCAGTATGCGGATGTAGTGTTTTCGCATGCGTCCGGAAATGTGTGCGGTAACCACGTGACCGTTGTCCAGCTCTACCCGAAACATGGTATTAGGTAAGGTTTCCAGTACCTTACCATCCATCTCAATAACATCTTCTTTGGCCATAAGCCCCTGTCCAGAATAAAAGAGCGGCTATTGTGCCACCCTCGCTGCCAGATCGAAAGCCCGAAGATGCTGGCGTGAAGCGCAACGCCGCAGTTTGCACTGTGTTTTGGGGGATGGAACAAGGGAAGGATCGGCGCATTGCGCAGTTGACACGCAACGGCATTTCCTTACAATACGCTCCCTCACTGCGGGAATAGCTCAGTTGGTAGAGCGCAACCTTGCCAAGGTTGAGGTCGCGAGTTCGAGCCTCGTTTCCCGCTCCAGATGCAATCACCCGGTTTCGCTAACACCGCGCAACCGGGTTTTTTTTCCTGTCAGGTTGCAATAGCGAAATGAGCGTTTCGGAACACCCCTGAATGAATCAGTTTGGGTTAGTTGGGAATCAATCAACCCTAATATGGTGGACTTTCAGTAAGGAACTGTGGGTGGCTGACTGGTCAAGGATTTCAATCGCTGAATCTCATCATCATGATCCAGTACCTCCCAGCGTTGCAGGGCGATGGGTACATTGCCATTGCGCATCAGTGCATCATGAAAACCCCGCAGGGAAAATTCTTCCCCAGTTTCCCGCCGTACATCGCTCAGAAATTTTTCAATCTGCAGTTTCCCCACCTGGTAGCTGATGCCTTGCCCCGGGCGCTGAGCGAAAAGCTCAACTTGCTGCAAAGCTGACTGCCTGTCCATGGGCACTGATTCCTCAAGATACTCAGCCGCCTGTTCGATGCTGAATTCACCATTGGCCAGTCGGATATCCACTTCAAGAAGCAAAGCGCGGAAACTCATAAAGCTATAAAGAATTTCTTGGCTACGAGGGCTGAAATCCAATAAGCCAGCCTGCAGTAGCATCTCCTCTACGTAGAACCCAATGCCTTCATTGGCAGCAGCATCAAAAAACTGCCGACGGATGGGATCGGGATTTGCCCAGGACTGCGTCAACTGAAAGTAATGTCCAGGAATGCCTTCATGGATGATGATGGGCCGCGGGTCGCGGGCCGATGCCAAATTAAAGTAGGGCAGGTCTTCAGCAGGCTCCCGGATATAGCTGAAAGCATTCTCTTCAAGTCGGTTAACCGAGGTCAGATCATTGTTGGCCCCTAACCACGCCAGTGGCTCCAACCATGCAGGCATGAGGCGATTGCCATAGTGCTGCAGGGATGGTGGTATCGTTATTAACCGCTGATTTTCCAGGAAGCTGCGGATTTCAAGTTCATTACGAGTTGAAACCGCAATTTGTTCCTCGGCCGAGCTGAACAAAGGCAATTCCGGTGTATCTGCATGGCGGTTTTGTTGCAGCGCAGCAAAAGTAACCGCACGGCTACGGGCCTGTCGACCTTGTGCCAATAGTTCATCAGGTGTGTAGGGAATAAGACCCACATTGGCCAGAAACCACTGATAGGCTTCCGCACCGATGGCGGACTCCTCATACATGGACTGCAGGTTTTTTTGCAGCCAGAGCCGATAATCAACCAATGCTTGTGATGCTGTTTGTGTTGCTGCCTCCAGATCTCCAACACTTGCTTCCGGCCATTCGGACAGCAAACCTTGCATGGCTTGTAGCTGCTGCTCGATGGGCATTAACCCTTCAATTGTAGCAAGGGCAAAAGGCAGGACCGGCTTTGTCAGGTTGATTTCAGCATGTTTGAGCGTAACCGGGAAATGCTGCAAACGGCGCAGCAATTCTGCGTTGCGCTCATTCGTCCACGGTGAAGACAGAATCAACAGCTCGAACACCGAGCCCAGGGTTTGTTGCACGTAAAACATCGGATTGCGGTTGGGTTCGGCCAGTACATCAAGCTCCCAGCCCACCCGATGGATGGCAGAAGCGAGCAGCATAGCATCCACTTCGTCCGCACGACTGAAGCCGCTTCTATCCAGCGCTCCCAGCTTCTCCAGATAATAAGGATATTTGGCCCGATAAACCGCCAGGTCTTCTCGCGACCAGGCGGGCAACCAGCCGGCTGGCCGGTCTACACGGGAAATATCCTCACCGGATGCAGGTTGCTGTTTGGCGCGCCAGCTGAAAAAATCCGCGGCCAGCCGCTGTAATTCAGGGTTGAGATCGGGCGCCGCACCGGCACTATTCGACTGTGCCGACAGCGCGGAATGGGTCATTAGCAAAAATATCAGGACCAGCCAGGGGCGCATGATTCATTCCATTTTTGTAACTTCACCAAGCTCTGATTGACTCATTCACCGAATAAATCAGAGTTTCCTGAGTTGTATAACAAACTCCGGCCGGGTGAAAATGCTTTGGTTTCGACTGCAGTTTAATCACTCCAGGCGACCGCGCCCACCTCAACTGCTTTCAAGGATTATTGCTGATGTCCCAGTCACTGGCGAGAATGCTGGCCCAACAAGACTTTGTGGTTCTCGATGGAGCCCTCGCTACTGAGTTGGAGCAGAAAGGAGCA
>JBGTHE010000514.1:0-2625 GCA_041746335.1 Lysobacterales bacterium
GGTCGGTTTTGCGGAACGCGTAGTCCACCGGAGCATGCCCACCATTGTCCAGCTTGATGCGGGTGCGGACTCGAGTGACCTTTTCGTTGTTATCACCCTTCAAAGGCAGCACTTCCAGTTGGTCACTGGACTGGAATTCAAGCAGGCCATCGGCGTAGCGGTTGATCAGAACTGAGCTCATGGCTTGAGAAAACGCGGCGATCTGTTCCGGGCTCGCTCCTCTGGAGGACTTGCCCAATATCAGACGGGCTGAATATTCCAGATCCAGCAAAGGCATCAAGTCCTTGCGCACAATGCTGCGCAGTTTTTCCGGATCGGCTCTGTAAGCCGCGCGGTTCTGGTTGAGATCCTGCAGGATGACATTGGCTGTTTCCTTGACGAGGCTGGCCGGATCATTGTTGGTGGTGGCCAGCAGGCTCACTGGCAATGCCAGGCCGAGCACCACAATCATCAGGCTGGCCAATTTGAATCGGGCAATCAGGGTATCAAACATCATTCCGTATCCACTTCCGTTGGGTTGTCTTTGTTTGCATTGCCAGTATTGAACAGGTACTTGCTGATTATCTGTTCGAGCACCAGAGCAGATTGGGTTATGAAAAGCTCATCCCCGTCTGCCAGGTAATCGGGCGCGCCACCCGGTTCAAGACCTACATAACGATCGCCCAGCACCCCGGAAGTTAAAATGGATGCCCCGGTATCGGAGGGGATTTCGTTAAACTGCTGCGCAATGCTCATATTCACTATTGCCTCGAATGTGACCGTGTCCAGCTCAATTGATTCAACCAACCCGACAGTTACACCGCCAATTTTTACCGGCGAGCGGTTACGCAAATCCCCAATATCGCTGAAACGGGCCGATATGGAGTAGGTATCCTTGCCAATTTCCTGGCCATAATTAGTGGCACTTGTGGCCAACCAGGTCAGGGCAGCGATACCCAAAAGCAGGAAAATGCCGGAAGCGAGTTCAACTTTGTAGTTAGCACGCATGGAGCTACCTCAAACGAAAAAGGATGTCAGGATAAAATCAAAAATCAGGATCAATACCGAGCTCAACACTACCGTATTGGTAGTTGCTGTTCCCACGCCAGCCCCGGTGGGTTTGGAGGTGTAGCCGAAAAATACCGCGACCAGGCTGACGATGCCGCCAAACACTAGGCTTTTCCAGACGCCACCCATGAAGTCTTTTCCGAAATGCACGCCGGTCTGCAGCTTGCTCCAGAAAATGCCCCCGTCCAGCCCCATTACACCCACCGCGAACACCACGCTGCCCAGAATTGCCAGGGCATTGAACATGGCGGTGAGGAGTGGCACCGAGATCAATCCGGCCAGGAACCGGGGCAATGCCACACGCTGGACCGGGTCAATGGCCATCAGTTCCATGGCGTCGATCTGGCTGGTGGCCCGCATGAGACCGATTTCAGCGGTAATGGCTGTGCCGGCCCGTCCTGCGAACAATAAAGCCGTCAATACCGGGCCCAGCTCACGAAACAGCGATTTGCCCACCAGCAGGCTGACCTGATCTGAGGCCCCAAACTGTTCCAGCGCATTAATGGCCTGAAGGGACAGCACCATGCCCACAAAAAAACCGCAGATCATGATGATAACCAGCGAACGGGCGCCGATCAGGTAGGTTTGTTGCAGGGTTGATTGTAAAAGGTCCAGACGTAATCGGATGCCACCCAGCATACGCAGCAGGAACAACAGACATTGTCCCGCCGCCTGAATCGGCCCGGTAAAGGCCTCTATGTGTGACTTTGCTCCAGCCATGTCAACCCAACAGACTCCAGGCCGGCCCAGGCGCCTGGTAATGGAATGGTATCGGACCTTCCACTTTTCCGTTGATGAACTGGTCGACGCCCACATCCAGGCTGCTGGCCAGCTCTGCAGGCGTGCCCTGGCCGGCAATTTTTTCACCGGCAATGATGTAGCAGTAATCCACCAGTTTGCTCATCTGCACCACGTTGTGAGTGACGATGAGGCTGGTCATGCCCAGTGCATCGTTGGTTTCACGCATGAGGTGGCGGACGGTGGAAACAGCAATGGGGTCAAGCCCGGTCATGGGTTCGTCGTAGATCATCAGGCTGGGGTCCATCACCACTGCCCGAGCCAACGCAACACGTCTGGCCATGCCGCCGGAAAGCTCGTATGGCATCAGTTCTTCAGTGCCACCCAGGCCCACTGAGTTCAGCTTGATCATCACCAGTCGGCGGATCAGGCTTTCAGGCAGATCGGTGTGTTCACGCAGGGGTGTAGCAATGTTTTCAAACACGGTGAGGTCAGTGAATAGGGCGCCATTCTGCAGCAATACGCCAATGTTACGACGGAAGCGATAGAGCTCAGCCTGGGACATGCCGCTGACTTCCTCACCATTGACTCGAATGCTGCCTTCATTCGGACGCAACTGACCAGCAATCAGCTGCAATATGGTGGTTTTACCCGCGCCACTGGGGCCCATGAACGCCACAATCGAACCCCGCGGGATTTCAAAACTGATGCCGTTCAGTATGGTGCGCCGACCACGGCGAAATACCAGGTCCTGCACCGAAATAATTGGCTCCTGAAGGTCGTGCTGTTTCGAGATGTTGCTGTTTTCGAACACCAAAGACAATTCCTCTGCCAGCGCTG
>JBGTHE010000515.1:0-6071 GCA_041746335.1 Lysobacterales bacterium
CGTTCCTGGAGAAGTTTGTAGCAGCGGTTCGCAAGCTCAAAATTGGCCGCGGCGACGAAAGCGGGGTCAACGTGGGTCCGATGATCTCAGCTAGCGCCATCGAAAAAGTGGAAGAGCTGCTGAAAGACGCCCGCAACAAGGGCGGCAATGTGGTTGAAGGGGGTAATCGCGATGCGTTGGGTGGTTTGTTCTACCAACCTACCGTGGTTCGCGATGCAACTGCGGATATGGCATTTGCCACAGAAGAAATTTTTGGACCGGTTGCCCCAGTGTTCAAATTCAAAACCGAGAAAGAGGCCATCGCGCTGGCCAATGCGACAGAATATGGGCTGGCGGCGTATTTCTACGCGCGCGACCTCGGTCGTGTCTGGCGCGTGGCGGACCAGCTCGAGTACGGAATGGTATGCATCAACGATGGAATTCTGTCTACCGAAGTAGCACCGTTTGGTGGTATGAAGGAGTCGGGAAGTGGCAGAGAAGGTTCCAAGTACGGTATTGAGGAGTACATCGAAATCAAGTATTTGACAATGGCTGGTTTGAACCGCTGAGGAATGCAACAGCACTTCGGCTGTCGCACAACACGAACGAAAGTGACACGACTTTCGTGATCGACAAGAAAACCTGTTGGAGATAATGACGATGAACAAGAGCTTGTTTTTGGTGCTGGCCACAACACTCCTGTGCTCCACACATTTATGGGCTGACAAGACCGCCGGGCAGACGGTTGACGACGCCACCTTGCAGACGGAAGTCAAAGCCAAGTTGTTGGGGGATGATTTTTTCGGTGGTAGCGCCATCAATACTGAAGTTCGCAAGGGCGTGGTGCAGTTGGGCGGTTATGTAGATAACCTGG
Source organism: Lysobacterales bacterium (assembly GCA_041746335.1). Lineage (GTDB taxonomy): Bacteria > Pseudomonadota > Gammaproteobacteria > Xanthomonadales > SZUA-36 > JAWXBM01. The sequence goes on from JBGTHE010000515.1 coordinate 854, forward strand.
AAGAAGGCAGAAGGGCGGCGGAAGTGGCGGCTGCTATCTATGGCGTCAGGTTGGTGGATAATCAGCTGCATGCCAAACAGGGCAAAACCAGCATGGGGCAGAAGCTGGACGATTCCGTTATTACGACCAAGGCCAAGTCCAGCATTGCCGATGCCAAACTGGGTGACGGCTTCAAGGTGAATGTCGATACTCATAACGGCGTGGTGTTATTGACCGGTTTTGTGGACACCCAGGCACAGAAGGATACGGCCGGAACACGGGCTACCAATGTATCCAACGTCAAAAGCGTCATTAATGCCATCTACGTGCTGGATTGAAATAGTTCAAGCCCCGGGACTCGGTTGGGAAATCTGTTCCGGGGCCTGTTTCAGGCGCTCGACTTTGAGCTTACGCTTCACTCTTTTGACTCGCACTCGATAGCCGCCGCATTTGCCGCGCTCAATGACTGCCGTAGGGCCAGCCGGATTCCCATTTCCGTTATCATCGTGCCCTCAGACTTTGTGGATGTACTTCAATGACACGACTCGATATCGATTTCATACGCTCCCGCTTCCCTGCCTTCAAAGAGAAGTCACTGGCCGATTTCACGCACTTTGAAAATGCCGGCGGGTCTTACGCCTGCGGGCCGGTGGTTGAACAGCTGCACCGCTTTTATCGTGAAACCAAGCTGCAGCCCTATTACGTGTTCGCGCCTTCGCATCATGCCGGGCAGTTGATGGACCAATCCCGCCAACGGCTGGCAGCCTGGATGAACGCCAAATCCACAGAGATCAGTTTCGGTCCTTCCACTTCTCAGAATACCTACGTGTTATCGCAAGCGTTTCGACAACACCTTCGGCCGGGGGACGAGGTGGTGGTAACCAATCAGGATCACGAAGCCAACATAGGTGCCTGGCGCAGACTGGCAGACAGCGGCATGGTGATCCGGGAGTGGCAGGTTGATCCACAAACGGCCGAACTCTCCACCGCAGGCCTGGAGCAGGTGTTGAACGATCGCACCAAAGTGGTCGCCTTTACCCACTGTTCCAACGTGGTGGCCAGCATCAACCCGGTGCGGGAATGGGTAGACCTTATTCATGCCGCGGGTGCGAAGGCCCTGGTGGATGGTGTTTCTTTTGCGCCGCATGGTCTGGCGGACCTGCGGGAGCTAGGCGTAGATGCCTATTTCTATTCCCTGTACAAAGTTTATGGGCCACACCAGGGAGTGATGTATTTGCGGTCTGATCTGAACGAAGCCTTACCCAATCAGGGGCATTACTTCAATTCTGGCAAAGCCGCGTACCGCTTTACCCCTGCCGGCCCGGACCACGCGCAGGTGGCCGTGATCAATGGCGTGATCGATTACCTCGAATCGGTTTACGCGCATCACTTTGAGGCACCGGCCGCGCCGCAAGAAAAGGCCCGTGCGGTAAATGCCCTGTTTCGCGAGCAGGAAGAGCAGCTGTTGCAGCCTTTGCTGGACTTCCTGCACCAGCACCCGCAGGTGCGTTTGATTGGCCAGCGCGATGCGCGCCGAAGAGCTTCCACCGTGGCTTTTACCTGCCAGAGCTTGTCTTCAACCGAGATTGCACAGTCTTTGGCCGACAAAGGCTTCGGTGTGGGAGTGGGTGATTTTTATGCCCGTCGCCTGATTGAGGCCCTGGGTATCAATCCGGCCGATGGCGCGGTGCGCTTGTCTTTTGTGCACTACACGCATCCGGATGAAGTTCACGCATTGATGGCTGCGTTGAAAGAAATTTTGCCTTAGCTTCTCTAACCAGTCTCTGGACCCCGGATCGAGCCCGGGGTGACGTCTTTAAGAAGGGCTGGCGTGACGGGTTCAATTTATCCGTCAAGGCTGGGCGACATGGCCGGGCCATCCGTTTCTTGGCCCGTCGAGGCTGGGCGACATGGCCGGGCCATCCGTTTTTTGGCCCGTCGAGGTTGGGCGACATGGCCGGGGCCATCGGTGTCTTGGTCCGTCATGCCGGGCCACGCTGTCGTGGGCCAGCCCCGGCCACGGGTCAAGCTCGGGGTGACGTCCAGCCCACCAACCCCGTCATTCCGGCCCCCGAGCCGGAATCCATTTTTTGGACCGTCACGGCGCAGGTTCAGGGCCACTTTGCGGCCCCTTTCTGCCGGACAAACCCGACAGCCAGCGTTGCTATAACTTGGTCAGAACCACCGCGTAAATCTCAACGGCATCCCAGAGATTCTGCAAGCGGATGTTCTCATCGTTGCCATGCTGGTTGTTGTCGTGGTTGGCAATAGGCAGAGTGAGTATGGGTGCGCCAATGGCTTCATCAATCAGATACAGCGGCAAACTGCCACCCATGCTGGGCAGCACGATCAGCTCGCCGTCTGACCACTCATCAACGATGGCAGCGACCCTTTGGCTGATGGGCAGGTCCATCGGCGCGCGGTAAGCAGGATAACCGGCTTCCGACCAGTCCAGCAGTGCAATGCGGTCATGACTCGCGTGATCGGCAGCCGTTGGGGGGCGGTAGACGATGTGATAACCCTGAGCCCGGATATGCGCTTCGATCACTTCGCGCAGATGGCCCGGAGTTTGTACTGGCACCAGCCGCACATCGATGGAAGCGGTGGCCGAAGTCTGGATAGCGTTGCGCGAAGCTGCGCCCACGTCTCCCGAGCGAATCCCGCGCAAGTTAATCGCCGGCCTGAGCAACGCCAATTCCAGGCGCTCTTCTGTTTCCGCAGTGCCGAAGCCGAGCTCCCTGGCCAGCTCAGGGCCGATGTCCGGTGCCCTGGCAATCGCTTCCAGTTCGCTGATGGAAGGGGAAACCACCTCATCCGCAAAACCGGCAATCAGAATGTTGCCTTGCTGGTCGCGCATGCTGGCGATTAGGTCCAGCAGACGCATGATGGGATTGGGTGCCCAGTTACCGTAATGGCCGCTATGCAAAGGCCGGTTAGGCCCGAATACCGTCAAACCGAAGCCATAGGCGCCACGCACACCGTAGCTGAGCAGAGGCTTGCGGCTTTGATGTACCGGCCCATCGCAGAACAGCCAGAGATCGGCCCCCAGCAAATCTTTGTATTTTGCTAGCAGGTCCTTCAGATGAGGTGATCCCGCTTCCTCTTCACCCTCCAGAAATAGCTTCAGATTCACCGACAGTGGGATGTCGGCTGCATCCAGCGCATCGAGGGCAGCCATCAGGGCGGCAATGGGAGCCTTGTCGTCACTGGCAGAGCGCGCAAAAATCCGCGATTCGGGATTGAAAGGAGCCTGCATCGGTATTTCAGGCCCCCAAACACTCTCACTCTTCGAGCCCAACGTCACCCCGGACCCGATCCGGGGCATCCCGGCCTTCGAGCTGGGAGCGCGCAAAACCGGAGTCCAGGGATCAGAACTCCAGTCTTCAGGGTTAGCCGGCTGGCCATCGTAGTGGACATAAATCAACAGGGTTTTACTGGCACCCGGCGTTTTGCGCTCGGCAAATACCGCCGGCGGGCTACCTTCAAGCTCCAGCAATCGGGCATCGAATCCGCGAGGCTGCAGCACGCCCAGAAGGTGCTCTGCGTTCTTGCGAATATTCACCGTGTCGCTGGCGACATTGGGAATGGCCAACAAGTCGACAAAGCCATCAATGATTTCCTGCTCATGGGCAATTCGCCATTCACGAGCGGCCGCCGCTGCCTCGGCCGCATGACTGGCGGCAGGAATGAATAATACCAGCAGGAACAAGAACATAAGACGCATCAGCATAGCAATCCCGAGTCCGAAGGGCAGAAAAAGCCTCACCAAGAGTACCGTGTCTGTGGGGGAGTAGAAAGCTCAACTCAGCCGGCTGGGAATGCCTCGATGAACGCCATAAAGATAATGCGTCAGGGGTGCAAAACCGGTATCCTTGCGCCCAATTGTTTGCTCTAGCGGATTTCGGCAGGATTCCAACAACTTATGAAACGTACGGACACGTCGAATCCGGATTATTACCACAAGGTAGTGGATTGTCAGTCGGGCTGCCCGGCTGCCACGGATGTACCGGAATATATTCGTTTGATCGCTCAAGGGCGCTTTGACGATGCCTATATGGTTAATCGCGAAAGCAACGTCTTTCCGGGGATACTGGGTCGCGTTTGTGACCGCCCTTGCGAACCTGCCTGCAGGCGTGGACGCATGGACGAAGAGCCGGTCGCCATTTGCCGCCTAAAGCGTGTTGCCGCTGATCACAAAAGTGATATCACAGGTCGCCTGCCCGTTATTCCACAACGCAAAAATGGCAAAAAAGTAGCCCTGGTCGGGGCCGGCTGTGCCTCGCTGACGGTGGCCAATGACCTCATGCCGCTGGGGTATGAATGCACCATTTTTGAAGCGCAGGGGGTGCCAGGCGGCTTGATGCGTTACAACATTCCCTCATTCCGCCTGCCACTGGAAGTCCTTAGCGAAGAAATCGGCTATATCACCAACATGGGTGTGGAAGTGCACTACAACCACCCGGTAGAAAGCATGAAAGCCCTGTTGGACGAGGGCTATGACGCGGTCTTTGTGGGTACCGGAGCGCCACGCGGCAAAGAACTGAACCTGCCCGGCCGCAATGACAGCGCCAATATATATATTGGCATTGACTGGCTGGAATCCGTGGCCTTTGGTCATGTCGAATCCATTGGCGAGAAGGTGCTCATCATTGGGGTGGGTAATACCGCCATGGATTGCTGCCGCACATCGCTGCGGCTGGGTGCCAAGAGCGTCAAGGTGATGGCCCGTAAGCCGCGCGAATTTTTCAAAGCCTCTGCCTGGGAGCTGGAAGACGCCGAGGAAGAGAACGTCGAGATCATCGTCAATCATTCCCCCAAGTCCTTTGTTATTGAGCAGGGCAAGCTCAAGGGCATGCTGTTTGACCAAATGGAATACGACATCGAAAACGGTCGTATCACCGAAGAACGCAATATCGGTGAAGTTTTCATTCCCTGCGACGATGTCGTGTTGGCTATTGGTCAGGAAAATGCCTTTCCCTGGGTGGAACGGGATCTGGGGATCGAATTTAATAAATGGGAAGAGCCGGCCGTTGATCCGGTGACTTACGAGTCGAAGCGCAAAGGCGTGTTCTTTGGTGGCGATGCCGCATTTGGCCCCAAAAACATCATCTGGGCTGTTGAGCAGGGGCACCAGGCCGCCATTTCCATACATCTGCATTGCCAGGATAAAGCGCTGTCAGAGCGTCTGCCGAAAAAGCTCAACCTGGGCAGCCGCAAGATGGGCATGCACGAATGGAGC
>JBGTHE010000516.1:0-4577 GCA_041746335.1 Lysobacterales bacterium
GAGCCGTTTCAGCGCCAATGCCTCCAAGGCCAAACAGGCCACTTCACGCGCGCGCCAGATCGACAAGATTGTATTGGCCGAGGTCAAACCATCCAGCCGAGTCAGTCCTTACATCCGTTTCAATCAGGACAAGAAGCTGTATCGCCAGGCACTGGAAGTGGAAGGATTGAGCAAAGGCTTTTGTGACAAGCCGCTGTTTGAAAACCTCAATTTGCGCATTGAGGTGGGTGAGCGGGTAGCCATCATCGGTGCCAGCGGGATCGGTAAAACCACGCTGTTGCGCACTTTGCTGGGTGAGCTGGAGCCGGACAGCGGCAAATTGCGCTGGTCCGAGAATGCCCAAACGGCTCATTTCGCACAAGACCACACCGCCGATTTCAAAGAAGACATGAGCCTGTATCAGTGGATGGCTCAATGGGCCAAGAAGCAGGATGACGAACAGGTGATACGCGGTACCCTCGGGCGTTTGTTATTCTCCAATGACGAGATCAACAAATCCGTCAAAGTGATTTCAGGCGGAGAGCAAGGCCGCATGCTCTTCGGCAAGCTCATGTTGCAGAATCCCAATATCATGCTGATGGATGAGCCCACCAATCACCTCGATATGGAATCCATCGAAGCCCTGAACCTCGCGCTTGAAAATTACCCAGGCACTTTGTTCTTTGTCAGCCATGATCGCGAGTTCATTTCCTCATTGGCAACCCGCATCATCGAAATCACCCCCAATGGTGTGAACGACTTCAAGGGTAGTTACGATGAGTACCTCGCCAGCCAGGGCATTGTTGAAAATATCCTGCTGCGCGCGGCGGGTTAAAAATCAGGGTTTGAGGCCCTGCCTAAACGGGTTTTCCCTGAGGCCTGTTACGAACCTGTGAGTGGTGCGTGAATTAAGAGTTCACGCCACGTTGCATCTCCATGTGTTTCCCTGAGTTCGTACAAAAAGTACTGAAACCCGCCCTTCGCAGGAAAATAGCCCCAGGAGAATTACATGCATACTATTTCGAATTCACGCACCAAACTGATTTTAGGCACAGCGATGCTTATGGCCCTGCCACAACTGGCTTTAGCCGGGCATACCAATACCGTGCTCACCGCACAACTGGATGGCCGCCAGGAAGTATCATCCGATAGCAGCGACAAAAGGATTGTAGGCGACGAAAACGGTCGCGGTGAGGCTTATGTTTTTGGTGTCGATGGAGATCCCGAAACGCTTTGTTATGTTTTGCTGGTTGAAAAGATTCAACTGGTACCTGTCAACGAAGGTATGGCAGCTCACATTCACTATGGCCAACCCGGCGAGAATGGCCCGGTAGTCGCTGCACTGGCTGGCCCATTTGATGGTAATGCAGCAGACTGTCTCACTGAAGGCGAAGCTGGCAAATTCCCATTGGCACCGGAAGCGGGCAGCGGAATAGTGCAGGACATACTGGAAAACCCTGAAGATTATTACATAAATGTGCATAACCCCGAGTTCCCCGGTGGCGCTATTCGTGGCCAGCTGGAGTACGTAGAGGAGGAACAAGCCAAGAAAGGCAACTGATCCCGAAGTCATCAGACATTACGAAGCCTGTTGGTTCACCTGAATCAGCAGGCTTTTATTTGGTTCCTCTGCCCTGCAAGCACATTCAGAAATCGTTCAGCCATCCTCTATTACTAGGGCCCATTTGCTGTCGCGACTGTTTTAACCTGGCGTACAACAAAGCTGGCGCACCAATTGTCCAATCAAAAATTGTGCTATAAGATCGGCTTGTAAAAAGTTTTCCGTGCGAGATTCCATGGGGGTCAGCGAAGTGGCCGGGCTAAGTGTGCGCCGTATGGAAATCCTTTGACGGTAAACCAGTAGATCCTCCCAAAAGGAGCGGCGAATTGTCGTTATCCGATTTTATCAAAGAGAACATGGAGCGGCTTCTAACTGAGTGGGAGTCGTTCGCAGAGACGTGTTTGCCGGCCGCAGAGACCATGGATTCGCTGGAGTTGCGGGACGGCGCTAAACACATGCTGATGGCGATGGCGGCGGACCTGGAGTCGCACCAGAGCTCCGGAGATCAGCGCAAAAAATCCCAGGGGCTAAAAGATGACGAAAACACCGCGGGTCTCGGGTCGACCTCGCGCAGTCATGCCCAAGAACGCCTGACCGGCGGATTTAACATCGACCAGCTGGCTTCTGAGTATCGGGCACTGCGGGCCAGCGTAGTTCGCCTGTGGTCTGCTTCCCCTGAATTTCCCACCCGGGACATGGTGCAGGAGCTGATTCGCTTCAACGAAGCGATCGACCAATCCCTGGCTGAGTCGGTGCGCTGGTATAACGACCGCCTTGAGCGTGCCAGGGCCATCTTCATAGGCATCCTGGGACATGACCTACGGACTCCGTTAGCGACGTTGACGATGGCTGTGGAGGTTATGAATCGCACGGATGATCCAAAGGTTTTCCAGGGTTGCTTTGACCGCGCACGCAGATCCGGTGAGCGCATATCGGAGATGATCGCCCTGCTTTTAGACTTCAGCCGCACGCACCTTGGGGAAAAGATCCCCCTATCACGCAAGATGATCGACTTGTCCGAGGTGTGCGGCGAGGTTGCCCGCGACTTAACGGTGAGCCACCCGGGCAGAAAGATCACGGTCGATTGCCCGGAGCTCACGGGCCGATGGGATGAAGCCCGCGTCTATCAGGCCGTGTCGAACCTGATTAAGAACGCCATCCAGTACGGAGAGCCGGACGGTACCATCACCGTAAGCTTTAAGGCCGAAGCCCGTGAGGTGCTGCTATCAGTACACAACGAAGGCCGCCCCATCTCGCTGGCCAAGCAGCGAGAAATCTTTGAGCCGTTTCGCAAGCCGGCCGCCGAGGATGGCGATGGTGCCCACTATCGCGACCCTGAACACGTCGGTCTGGGACTTTACATTGTGAATCAGATCGCACAGGCGCATGGGGGAAGTGTCGAAATAGACTCCAAAGCAGAAGCGGGGACGACGGTCACGATGCGACTGCCGCGAGAGCAGGACCCGACGTAGTCGTAAGAAACCGGGAAGTAGTATCGGAAAGCGCGCGATAACTGGCGGACGACGGGAGTATTCCCGCCGCTTTAACGGCTCGCTGACGATTCCTCGGCAGGTACGCGTACGGTGAGACGCGTGCCTTCGCCATCGAACGGCTCCCTGTCAAGCGGAATGGCGAGCAATCGCGCGATACGCCGCGCGACGATGAGTTGCAATCCGGACTCTTCGTCCAGGCCGGACTGGCCGCGCGCAGGGGTGTAATGTACCGCGAGAATCAGTTCTCCTGATTCGCTGCCGCAGCAAAGATGGACCAATCCACGGTTCGTATTTCGTAACGCATGGGATAGAAGACAGCCGAGCAGCCTTGTCATCAGCGTGAGGTCGCTCTTCACGACCGCATCATATTGCTGGACGTGAAAATCCAGGTTCCGGTCAGCGTCGTGTTGACCAAACTCGTCGCGCAGGGAGTCGAGGACCCGGGCTATGTGAAAACAGCTCTGATCCGGCGCTGTAGTGCCGGGCTCCAGTTCTGTGAGGTCGAGCAGGGACTTAAGCATTCCGTTCAACTGGTCCAGCGATTCGCGTTGGAGCGTGGCGATTTTTTTAATATCGGCGGAATCGGTGACTTGCAGTATGGCCGCATTGAGTAATCCGATTGATTGGATGGGCTGGCGCAAGTCATGGCTCAGGATCTTGAGCAGGTTTACTTCTTCGTTCATTGGAATCCCGCGACGTTCAGGCGCCGGGTGAAAAATCTTCCACACGGATTTTGGTTTTGATCAGTTCGGCCAGCGTTCGCGCCTCCAGCTTGCGCATCACTTCGGATCGATGAACTTCCACGGTCCGTTCACTGACTCCCAGTTCGCTGGCGATGAATTTATTGCTCTGACCGTCGGCGACGCGTTCAAACACTTCCCGTTGACGGGGGGTCAGGGAGGCGATCTGGTCACACATCCGGGCCCGGTCGTCCAGCACGACCCGCGATTCGGCTTCCTGCGCCAGCGCCATGCGAATGAGGTCCAGCAGTTTCTGGTCGTTCACGGGTTTGCGCAGGAAGTCGAAAGCGCCTTTCCGCATGGCCTCGACGGCCATCGGGACGTCACCGTGTCCGGTTATGAAAATGATGGGCAGAACGGCGCCGAGCTCGTTTAGCGTTTGCTGCAATTCGAGCCCGCTCATTTCCGGCATGCGGATATCGAGCACGTTGCAACCCTTCTGCGTGCCATCGTAAAACTCGAGGAATTCCGTGGCCGAGCCAAAGCTGCGGTAAGGCAGGGAAAGGGCGTCCAGCAGCACGCCCATCGAGCGTCGGATGGACACGTTGTCATCGATGATGAAGATCTGCTGAGCGTTATCGTTCATGTGAATCCCAAAGGTTAAACCAAATGCGGGGAAATTCCCGACGAAATTTTCGCGGACCAGCCCGACTTGTGGTGTTCCACATTCGACAAACCACAACATCCCCCGCCTCACCGCATAGCTATTCTCGCTCTCCCACTGCGGTGATGCCCGTTTCGACGGAGGCAGGCTATCGGCTTTCGTGCTATCTTTCAACTGTGAAAAACCAACGTGCCGCCGCC
>JBGTHE010000517.1:0-7628 GCA_041746335.1 Lysobacterales bacterium
GTGCTTCGGATGCCATGGACGCGGCCGACCGTGCCGCCGGTGCGTTGCAGGCCGCCGACAAGGCTGCCGCCGCCAGGGCCACTGACCGTTGATTTACCCGGTACGGCTCGGCTGACCATCAGCCGACCGCACCCACTGCGATTCCTGTTGTTTCTGAGTTCGACTCTACCGCCGGTTTCACGACCGGCGGTTTTTTTGTAAAAAGGCTAGCCACACAACCGCACGACCCGGGTAGTATGATGCCCGGCAGGCTGACGTGTGGGAGTACGGGGGGATGGGGCTGAAGCGAGGATGGGTTCTGGCAGCGTGCCTGTCGTGCGCCGCTGTTCAAGCCGAAGAGTTTGAAATGGACCTGTTGGAGACCGAGAACCTCCGGCTGCTGTACTTCGATCCACTGACGACCTACCTGACGCCGCATGTTGCCCGCAGCTTCGAGAATTCCATCGAGTTCCAGCGGAAGATCTTCGGCTGGGAGCCGTACGAGAAAACCACGCTGATGCTCAAGGACTTTGTGGACTACGGCAACGCCGCCGCCCTGTCCTCGCCGCGTAACCTGCTGTGGGTGGACGTCGCGCCGCTGAACCACACCTTTGAAACCTTTCCTGCCATTGAGCGGATGTACATGCTGATGAACCACGAACTGGTTCACGTGGCCACGGGCGACGCTGCGAACCAGCAGGACCTGTGGTGGCGGCGGTTCTTCGGCGGCAAGCCGATGTCGATCGGCGATCATCCCTTGTCCATCCTGTATGCGTACCTCGCCACGCCGCGCAATGCCGCGCCGCGTTGGTACTTCGAAGGCAGCGCGGTGTTCATGGAAACCTGGATGTCCGGCGGTATCGGGCGCGCGCAGGGGGCCTTTGACGAGATGATGTTCCGCGCGATGGTGCGTGATGGTGCCCACTTCTACAGCGACCTTGGCATCGTCTCCGAGGGCACCGCGATTGACTTCCAGACCATGACCAACGCCTATTTGTATGGCACGCGGTTCATGAGTTACCTGGCCTATACCTACGGCCCTGAACAGGTCATCGCGTGGCTCAGCCGCGGCCCGGACAGCCAGCGTTATTACTCGGATCAGTTCGAGCATGTGTTTGGTAAACCGCTGACCGACGCCTGGGACGACTGGATCGTATTCGAGCACGAATTCCAGCAGCGGAACCTGGAGTCGGTCCGCCAGGTGCCGCTGACGCCGAAGGAACCGCTGACCGACGAGGTGCTCGGTTCGGTTTCCCGTGCTTTCGTGAACGAGGCGACGGGGCAGATGTACGGTGGTTTCTATTTCCCCGGTGTCGTGGCGCACCTCGGCGTCATGTCGCTGGCTGACGGCAGCGTGCGTCGACTGACCGACATCAAGGGCCCCATGAAGTACCGGGTGACCGCAACCGCCCTGGACCCCTCAACCGGCACACTGTTTTACACCGCCGACAACCTCGCGATGCGCGACTTGATGAGTGTGGACCTCGCGACCGGAAAGGTGCGGATGCTGCTTGAGGACGCGCGCATTGGGGATCTGGCCTTCAACGCTGCCGATGGCTCGCTGTGGGGCCTGCGCCACTTGAACGGTTACGTAACGCTGGTGCGGATGCCGCCGCCTTACGAGTCCTGGAATCAGGTCCACACCTGGCCATACGGGCAGGTGCTCGCCGACCTCGACATTTCGCCCGATGGCGAGCTGCTCTCGGCAACGATGGAGGAAATCAGCGGCGCCCAGTACCTGCGGCTGTGGCGGCTCGACGACCTGCTCGACAGTTTTGCCGAGCCGCTGGCGGAGTTTGACTTCGGCCGTGCCATCCCGGAGGGTTTCGTGTTCTCGCCGGACGGCCGATATCTCTTCGGCAGCTCCTACTACACGGGCGTGTCGAATATTTTCCGCTACGAGGTCGCGACTGGTGAGCTCGAAGGCGTCAGCAACGCCGAGACCGGGTTCTTCCGCCCGGTGCCCTTGTCGGACGGGTCGCTCATCGTGTTCGAGTACACCGGGCGGGGGCTGGTGCCGACGCGCATTGACCCGGTGCCGCTGGAAGACCTGAGCGCCATCACTTTCCTTGGCAACGACATCGCCGAGCGGCACCCGGTGGTGCGGGAGTGGGCGGTCGGTTCGCCCGCCCGCGTGGACCTCGACAGCCTGATTGTGAAGGAGGGCCGGTACAACCCGCGAAAGGAACTGGAGTTCGACACCGGGTATCCCATCGTCGAGGGCTACCGCGACACGGTGGCATTGGGCTACAGCCTGAGCTGGCAGGACCCGATGATGTTCAATTCGTTGCGAGCCGATATCTCGTACAGCGTAGACAGCTCGCTGCCGGACAACGAGCGGCTGCACGCCGACATCGAGTACCGCAAGCTCGGCTGGCGCTTCCGCTACTGGCACAACGATGCCGACTTCTACGACCTGTTCGGCCCCACCGAGCGGGCCCGCAAGGGCAACGCCGTCATCGCGGGCTACAGTCGTGCGTTGATCTTCGATGAGCCTCGCCGGCTCGATCTTGAGACCGAGATCGCTTATTACACCGATCTTGATCAGCTGCCGGGCAACCAGAACGTCGACACCTCGTTCGAGGAACTGCTGTCGGCCATCGTCGAGCTGAAGTACACGCATACGCAGCAGTCCCTGGCCGCGGTCGACCACGAGAAGGGGGTGCAATGGAACATCGCGCTCGAAGGCGACCATGCCAACAGTGACACCGTTCCGAAGCTGCGTGCGGGCTTCGACTTCGGCTTCGCGCTGCCGCTCAAGCACTCGTCGATATGGCTGTACAGCTCGGCCGGCATCGCCGACGGAGACCGGGACAACTCCTTGGCCAACTTCTATTTCGGAGCATTCGGCAATAACTACGTCGACGACCGCCACATCAAGCGTTACCGCGAATATCACAGCTTCCCGGGTTTCGAAATCGACCAGATCGCCGCGCAGGACTTCGTCAAGTCAGTGTTCGAATGGAACCTGCCGCCCATGCGGTTCCGCAGCCTCGGCACGCCCAGCTTCTACCTGCAGCACCTGCGGCCGGCGGTGTTCGCCGGCGCATTGTGGGGCGATCCTGGCGATGACGACTTTGAAGAGGTCTACACAAGCTTCGGCCTGCAGGTGGACCTGCAGTTCACCGTCGTCCACCGGCTGCCAATGACGCTGTCGGTCGGCTTTGCGCGCGGCTTTGTGGACAGCAACAAGGCCGACGACGAGTGGATGCTGTCGCTGAAAATCCTGTGAGCCGGGCCGCATGAGTTCGCTGGCGTCATGACAACATCGAGCCTCCTTCATTACCCGGTCGGGCTGCTGCCGGTGGTGTTGTTTTTGGTCGTGCTGGTTTACATGGACAGCTACAAGCTGGTGCGACTTCGCACGGTGCTGTGGATTATCGGCCTGGGCGGCGTCAGCGCGATCGGCAGCTATTTCGTTAACGGCGCGGTGCTGGACCTGACCGGGCTGGACCGGGTGCCATTCTCGCGTTATGCCGCGCCCGTGGTTGAGGAAACGCTCAAAGCCCTGGTCATGGTGTTTCTTTTCCGAACCAGCCGCATCGGCTTCCTGGTCGATGCGGCTATCCTCGGTTTCGCCGTCGGCGCCGGCTTCGCGCTGGTGGAGAACTTTTACTATCTCAGTGCGGTGACTGACGGGCATCTCGGCGTGTGGATCGTACGCGGTTTCGGCACTGCGATCATGCACGGTGGGGTGACGGCCATATTCGGCGTCATGGCGCAATTGCTGACGGAGCGGAGCATGAAGATCAACCCGATCCGCTTCCTGCCCGGGCTGGTCCTCGCGACGGTGTTACATTCCGTGTTCAACCACTTTCCAGGCTCGCCCATCCTCGCGACCGCCGGCACGATGCTGGTGCTGCCGACGCTGTTCTACTTCCTGTTCCAGCGCAGCGCGCGGGCGATGCACGCCTGGCTGGAACTGAACTTCGACGCTGATACCGATCTGCTGGACCAGATCAATTCCGGTTCCTTCGGCAGCACCCGGATCGGGGAGTTCCTGACCGACCTGACGACCAAGTTCGACGGCCCCGTCGTGGCCGACATGCTGTGTTATCTCCGCATCTACACCGAACTCGCGATCCGCGCCAAAGGTGTACTCCTGATGCGGGAGAATGGCCTCGAGGTCACGGTCGGCGAGCGCACGCACGAGAAGTTCGAGGAGCTGCACTACCTGGAGCGCAGCATCGGCAAGACAGGTGTGCTCGCGATGAAGCCGTTCCTGCAGATGGAGCGCAAGGACCTGTGGCAGCTCAAGGTGCTGGGGTGAGGCGCGGGCAGCGCGATGGCGCGAAGCGCAAGTCAGCCGGTCAGGTGTGATAAACGAACTCAGTGCTGACGCACAAACCCCAGATTCCGCACCCGCCCAGCTTGCAGTTTGTAACCATCCACTTTGCCAGCCGAATCCCGGGTGAAGGTGAAAGCACCGTAATCCGGGTTTTCAAAAGTTTCGCCGAACATGGGGGTCAGTTCCTGAGGACCTTCATCCTCCAGGTCAAACCACAGCTTGTCATCACTCACGGTTAGCGTGTAAGTGATATCGAGTTCCGGGCTGAAATACTCACCGGCATAATCGGCAAGTTCAGCGGGAGTGAGTTGCAGACGATCAAAGGGCGTGAACACGCCATGCGCTTCGCCATTGGTATACCGACTCAGGGTTTTAACCTGGCCATCCTCCAGCTCAAACTCAACCAACACTTCAGACGGCACTCCCATCATCTGGAAGCGGTTGGTTGCAACCGGGCGCAGGATATTTTTCTTCAAAGGTGAGTGCACGGCCCACAGCTGACCATCTATGACACGGCTCTCCGCGGCAAAAGCTTCATCGTGCTCCCAAAAATCGCCGGTGAATTTCTGCAAATCTTCCCCACTCATAGCAAAGTCCGCAAGTTCGGCAATGTCTGCTTTCGCTTCCAGTACATCGTCCAGCAGCAGGTCTGTGACCTTCATAGCCAGCTGCTCCGGATCGGAATCGGCGCGATTGCACAAAACCATTACGGAAAACTCCTGATCGGGAAAGCGCATCAGCCTGGTTCGATAGCCCACAAACGCACCACCATGGCCTACCCGCTTTTGGCCGCGATACTCATCTACTTGCAGGCCGTAAGCATAAGTGATGGCAGTGCCGTCCTTCAGTCGGGCGGGGGTGGTCAGTAGGCCAATCAGTTCCGGACGGCCTTTACCCAGCCGGTTGTGATAGAAATTCTGGTCCCAGGCAAACAGCTCATCAATGCTGGTGAACACGCCGCCATCACCCACCATATTCAGCGTAGTCATGCTCACGTGAAAGCCATCGTCTTCTGGGGCATAGCCGTAAGCGCGCAGCGGTACCACTTGCGTATGGTCATCGTGATAGTGGGTACGCTCCATCCCCAGCGGAGTGAAGATGTGCTGGGCAGCGTAGTCGCGCAGTGTCTGGCCAGTTACCCTTTTCACCAGATGTGCCAGTAACAGATAGCCCGAGTTGCTGTAGAGATACTGTGTGCCCGCCGGAAAGTTGGTTTCCTGCTGGCGGGCTATGGCTGCTATCGCCCACTGATCCGTGTAGTTATCTGCATCGCTGACTTTGCCTGTCAAATAAGCAAGTGCGAGATAATCGCGGATACCGCTGGTGTGGTAGACCAATTGCTCTATGGTGATGTCGGATGCCCAGGCTGGAAATTCCGGAAAATATTTTGCCAGCGGATCCTGCATGGAAATCCGCCCGGATTCGGCCAGCAAGGCAACTGCAGCCGCAGTGAATTGCTTGCCAACTGAAGCCGTGCGAAAAATGGACTGCGAATTCAAAGGCAGGTCATATTCCAGGTTAGCTTTGCCATACGCCTTGCGATAAACCCACTCACCTTTTTCAATTACCCCGAGGGCGCAGCCAGGCACGTTGCCGCTGGTGTATTCGCTGAAGAGGGCATCGATTTCCGGGCGAATTTCCTGGGCCGGAAGTGGGGAGGAGAAAAAGCCGAGAGCCATCAGAGCGGCCCCAACAAGGGAAGGGGTCAGTGCTTTTGCCACACAACGCATAAGAGTATTTCCTCGATCTGCTGGATGAATTGGGAGGAAGCGTACACCAGTTGGCCAAAACTTTGCTTGGGGGATGTATTGAGTGTTCAAGCTGTGGCTTGTTGCTGGATTTCGTTTCGCTCGGGCTCACTTCCAATCGTGAACCGTGTACTGAGCCATGCGCCCAGAGCAATCATTAGTAGAGGAATGAAAGGCTCAAAGGGCCAAAAGGGTAAGTAGGTTTCCGGGATGCGCGTAAATGAATAACCGGTGAGCAATGCTTCCACCGGTTGTCGCCAGATTGAGCTCAGGGCTGCAGTGACTATCCCCAACAGGACCATTGACCAGGCGCCTACCCGGTACAAAGCTGGCAGGTGAGAATGGTTGACGTCCCTGTTGGCCTTGTTGACGTGCTTTTTTCGCCAGCCAGTGAACCGCACCGCACAGGAAGCGAACGCCAGTACGTAAAAAATGTAATCCAGGCGGCTGGGGTCCTGGTAATAAAAGATGGCCCACCAGTAGACAACGTAAGCATAAGCCCACAGAAAATAGATTCCGCCTTTATGCAGCCATCGCCAGGATTTGGGCGAGATCAGCTGGCGGCCGAATTTGAATGAGGTGATGGTCATGGCTATCAGGAAGGTATAGCCCACAACACCTTCAATGGCATCGCGCAGGACGTAGGTTTCCTCTATGTAGTATTCAGTGTAAACGAGCACCAGCCACAGAATGAAAAAAGCCTGCCATGCCATGGCAGCAGCAAAACATAAACCAAAAATCTTGCGGTTACGCAGCAACCAGCGGGTAAATGCTGATGGAAAAAGTATCTGCAATGAAGAGGCAGCGAAGGCGACGAACAACCAGGGGAGCGCAAACCTCACGGACAACTGAATCAAAGAGGAAACGGCAGGGCCGCCCCACTCATCGACTCGCAGCATTCCGATGATCATGACCACGGAGATGGGCAGGCTGATTAGCCAGAACAACCGCCACTGATTGATGTTCCTATTGTTCAAAACGTCGCCAAGCGTCATGGTAGTCAAGCCCCTGCTGCCGGTTTTAGGGCGATGGGACTATAAAAGGCCCCAGCTTTACAAAGCATACTCAGCTTGGTGATTCATTTCTATCAAGCCGTCAGGTCCCGTTACCGGGGTAAAGGTTTCAGGCAACTGAACCCGGACCAAGTTGTTGTGCTAATGTGCCAAGCGACTTTTTGCAACTCGGGATGTTCCTGTGACATTCGAAAAACTGTTCAACCCCCGAGTTCGAAAGCGTTTCTCTTTTGTGTCATTTGAGTCCCTTGAGCTTGCAGAAAGGGAGTGGTGCCATGGTGATTAATCCATTTCACGTGCGGGCTGCCTGGGAGGGGAAAACCCTGGAGCACGACCGATCCTGGGTGATCGATATTACTGCGAGTCATCGCCAGGAACTGGGTGAAGCGCTGGATGCATTCAAAGCCTGGGCCCACCAGCACAAACTGACGGCGCAGTGGCTGCACGGAAACATGCTGCCAACACCGGAGAGTTTCCCATTGCCCACGCTGGGGCCCTTGTTGCGCGAGGCACAGAGAGAGCTGGAAGAAGGCTATGGCCTGATCTTGCTGCGCGGCTTTCCGGTCGATGGCTGGGTTGCGAAAGACCTGCAGTTGCTGC
>JBGTHE010000518.1:0-2589 GCA_041746335.1 Lysobacterales bacterium
AATGGCCTGTCCAGGCCTGGCGAGGATACTTCCAGCACGTAGTTGCCGGGGATGGGGTCTTCAACATCCAGCAGGGACGCAACTTCGCGACTGACTTTCTCGCAATCCTCAACAGCAATGCCATCCGCCTGATCAATATAAAGAATTAACGCAGGATTCTTGGGGTTGCTGCTGTATTCGAGCCCCACAAACTCGTAACCCAGGTCTTCGACCACGGGCTGTACCAAGGATGTCAGCTTCGAAACGCTCAATTTCTTACTCCGTCCGAATATCCCACTAAAGCAGCGGATTTCGGGCACAAAAAAAGGGCATAACAGCCCCTAGCGACAACATCAAGGCCAGGATTGCTCCTGGCTACACCACGACAAACATCTATAACATCATTCGTCGTGGCTGAATGCTTGATTATCGAATCATTGCATCTTCCGTAGTGCCGCAGGACAAACAACTCAGGCGGTGGCCATCGAGTTGCAGATAAAAAAGGCCCCACCGGGGCCTTTACCAGTTATTGGTAGCGGGCGGGATTCGAACCTCCGACCTTCGGCCATAAAAGGCCTTCGCTACGAGCCCGAACACGTCGGGCGAATAACCCGAAGGAGGAAAACACTGACTGACGAAGTTTCCACCTTCAAAAATTTTGGTAGCGGGGCAGGATCCGAACCTGCGACCTTTGGCCTACTGAGTCTTTCGCTACGAGCCCGACCACACGTCGGGCGAATAACCCGAAGGAGGAATGCCCTGACTGACGAAGATTCCACCTTCAATAAACTTGGTAGCGGGGGCAGGATTCGAACCTGCGACCTTCGGGTTATGAGCCCGACGAGCTGCCAGACTGCTCCACCCCGCATCAGCAGCCGGTCATGATATAGAAGCCAGTGGGCCATTACAAGGGGTGAAATGCCCGCCTCAGACAGCAAAAGCCCGCATGCAAATTGCGATCAATGAGCTCGAAAAAATACCCAGGCCGATCATCAGAACCCCGTTCAGTGAAAGCACTGCGCGGAAATCCACCGGGGCCGCGATCGCTTTTTCATTTTGGGGTTCGTCGAAATACATCAGCTTGACCACCCGTAAATAATAGAACGCACCGATGACTGAAAACACAACCGCAACGATGGCCAGCCAGGCCAGGTTTGCCTCTATGGCAGCCTGGATCACTAACCACTTGGCGAAGAAACCAACAAACACCGGAACTCCGGCCATGGAAAACATAATCATGGCCATTACAGCAGCAAACCAGCTGTTGCGCTGGTTGAGACCCCGAAAATCGTCCAGGTACTCTGCCTCGACGCCACGAGCAGACAGCAATATGACCATACCAAACGCGGCCGCTGACATCAGCGAATAGACGATGACGTAATACATCGCGGAGGAGTAACCCACTGCAGTGCCCGGCAGAAAACCCAGCAGGATAAAACCCATATGTGAGATGGTCGAGTAGGCCAGCATGCGCTTGATATTGCTTTGCGCGATGGCCGTCAGATTACCCAGCACAATTGACAGTAAAGCCAGCACTGCCAGCATCTGTTGCCAGTCCGCGTGCAATTCACCGAGACCGGTCTGCAACAGGCGGAATGCCATGGCGAATGCCGCCATTTTCGGTACTGACGAAATGAACAGAGTAACGCCTGCCGGGGCACCGTGGTACACGTCCGGTATCCACATGTGAAACGGCACTACTCCCAACTTGAATGCCAGCCCGACAACCAGGAATGCCAGGCCGAAGCCCAGAATGAGGCCCATATCTTCTGCCTGGGCGGCCGCAGCGCTGATGGTAGCCAGATCCAGGCTGCCTGTTGCGCCATAAATCATCGACATACCGTAAAGCAACATGCCCGAGGCCATGGAACCCAGAACAAAATACTTCATTGCAGCCTCAGAACCGCGATTGGAATCACGGTCATAGGCCACCAGTGCATAGGACGCCAGCGCAGTCAGCTCCAGGCCGAGGTAAATCATCACCAGATTGTTGGCCGAAATCAGCAACATGATGCCCAACAAGGCAAAAAGCGCCAGTGTGTAGAAATCTGCGCGGAACATTTTGAACTGGCGCAGATAGTACTTGGCGTAAACAAACACGAAACCCAGCACCAGATAGCTGAACAGCTTCAACACATCGCCCATGCGGTCTCGGATGAACGCATCGTTAAACGCGAGCGCAGCCGTCTCACCATTGCTGGCATAGTCGGCTCGCAAGGTAATAATGGCGGCGAATATCAGCGTTAGCAAAGCCAGCATGTGGATGATGCCTTTGCGTTCCTCGCGCAGGAAAAGATCAACCACCAATATGAAGCAGGCCATAGACAACACCCAGATTTCGGATGCGGCCAGCATGAAATTCATCTTGTCCATACAGCCAGTACCTCAGAAGCCCGCTGCAGCAGCAGTTGCTACTGGTAATTTCGATTGGTTGATATGTACCAGCAATTCGGCCACGGAGCTGTGCATCAAATTCACCAGCGGAGCCGGCCATAAACCTACCAGCAATACAGCGGCTGCCAGCACGCTGAGAACCAGCGCTTCGCGTCGATTGATATCCTGCAAGGTGGCTACTTCCTTGTTGCCGACTTCACCAAATATTACCCGCTT
>JBGTHE010000519.1:0-4055 GCA_041746335.1 Lysobacterales bacterium
GGTTCATTTGTCGCAGCAGTGAAACCTCGTTGATGGCCAATGCCTTGACCTGACTACCTGCCTCGGTGGCTGCTTCCATGCACAAAGGTGCCAGCGCTACCGTATTGGCTGCCGCGAGCCGTTGCGACAAACCCGTTTCCCGGTAACGATTCATCAAAAAACCCACGTTACCCAGCTTCATGCCATAAACCGGCAAGTCCGCCGGTAACAAACGATGCAAGGTGCGCAACATGAAACCGTCGCCACCCAGGGCAACGATGACATTGGCGTCCGTCAACTCGCATTGGCCATAACGTGCAATCAACGAGCGCAGTGCCTGCTGCGCAGCGTCAGAGGGGCTGGCAATGAAATGCGCCTTGTTATTGTTCATGGGTTGGGCTCATGGACAGGGTCAAGGACAGGGCTCATGGACAGGGCTCATGCATGGGGCTCAGGCCGATCCAGTCTCGGGATTCGATCATGCCAACTCAATAATGATTTGACATTCTGGTCCCGGATCAAGCCGCATGACCGGGCTCCAGAATTTGCCCCAGATTTCGCACCGCTACCGACAGGGTTGCAAAATCCATTTCCGGCAATTCAAGCATTTCATTCATGAAGTTGATCACGGGTTTCACCCGCAGCTCGTGCTTGTTCAACCAGAGATCAACCGCTTCTTTTTTGCGGCCGGAATCGCGCAATATGCTGTCTACCAACTGATTGTGATTTGAAAACAATTCATCGCGCAGAATGGCCCGCGCGTGCGCATGCCATTGCCCCTTGACCGGCAGATTCTCCAATTGCTGATGCAACCACTTTAAGTGCAACAACTCACCCAGGTTGAAATAGATGTGAGCCACATCTTCTACAGCCATTTGCCGCTGGGCAGCCGTTTCCACCACATCCAGTGCCGGCAACAAATATTCAAGCACCGCAATTCGTTCGGCCAGACTGGCTGGCATACCAACATCCAGGCTAGCTTGCCTTTTCTGCGCCATTTCTTCCTGATCGTCAGCAGACAAGGTAGACAGAATGGCTTTCTCCATGGCTTTGAGCCCGGGCGACCACCGTTCTACCATTTCATTCACATCCAGCCGCCCACCCCGCCTAATCAAAACCCAGCGTGTTGCCTGGCGCAGCACATTCCATAGCGTCAGCAGGGCCATGGTTTGTTGTTGTGCGGGCACTTGGTTATCCAGCGACTCAACCTCAGCCCAGAATTCCCGTGCCACAAAAATCTCCCGGGCGATGGTAAAGGCTTTGGCCACTGAGGCTGGCGTGGCGTTGGTATCCTCCTGCATGCGCAGGCAGAAGCTGACACCCATCCGGTTGACCATACTATTGGTTACCTGGGTGGCAATAATTTCGCGCCGCAGGCGGTGTTCCTCCATGACGGACACAAACCGCCTCTGCAAGGGTTGCGGGAAATACCGGATCAATTCCCGCGACAGGTATGGATCTTCATGGAGATCAGATTCCAGCAATTGCTGGTACACCACAATCTTGCTGTACGACAGCAAAACAGACAACTCCGGTCGGGTTAATCCTTCGCCCCGTGCACGTCGCTCAGTCAGCTGTTCATCTTCAGGCAGGAACTCCAGCTGTCGATTGAGAATACCCTGCTCTTCCAGTTTGGCCACAAAATGCTGTTTGGAGCCCATACGCGGACCTTTCATGGTTTCCATCATGGAAATGGCCTGGGTCTGAAGATAATTGCTGCGCAACACCAGTTCAGCCACCTCGTCGGTCATGGATGCCAGCAAGGCTGGCCGGTCCCGCTCCTTAAGCTTTCCAGATCGAATGGCCTGAGCGAGCAGAATCTTGATGTTGACCTCATGGTCGGAAGTAGCCACACCTGCAGAGTTATCAATAAAGTCGGTGTTGATGCGACCACCTGCCATGGCAAATTCAATTCGTCCTCGCTGGGTAAACCCGAGATTTCCACCTTCACCCACCACCCGACAGCCGAGTTCGTTGCCATTTACGCGCAGCGAATTGTTGGACATATCACCCACGTCGGCATTGCTTTCCTTGCTGGATTTTACGTAGGTGCCTATGCCGCCGTTCCACAGCAGATCCACCGGAGCCTTGAGCAACAACTTGATCAACTCATGAGGCGCGAGGGCCATGTCACTGATCTCAAGCCAATCGCGGACCTGCTTGCTCAAGGGAATGGTTTTATCCAGTCGCGAGTAAACCCCGCCACCACTGGAGATTTTTTCGGGGTTGTAATCATCCCAGCCGGAGCGTGGCTTTTTGAATAAACGCTGTCGTTCGCTGAAACTGGTTTTCGGGTCCGGATTGGGGTCCAGGAAAATATGCTGGTGGTTGAATGCTGCCTTCAGGCGAATCTTTTTCGACAACAGCATGCCGTTGCCAAAAACATCCCCACTCATATCTCCGATGCCTACCACGCTGAAAGGCTGTTTCTGGATATCCGTGGCGAGTTCGCGAAAATGCCGCTTCACGCCTTCCCAGGCACCCTTGGCGGTTATGCCCATGGCTTTGTGGTCGTAGCCCACGGAACCGCCGGAAGCGAAAGCGTCTCCCAACCAGAAGCCACGTGCCAGAGAAATCGCGTTGGCGGTATCGGAAAAAGTTGCGGTACCTTTGTCCGCGGCTACTACCAGGTAAGGATCGTCCTCATCGCGTCTCACCACCATCTGGGGAGGGAGAACCTTGTCTTCACTTAAATTATCAGTTATGTCGAGTAAAGCATTGATAAATCTACTATAGCAATGAATACCTTCTTGCTGAATTGCTTCCCGTCCCCCTTGTGTGGGTGAGCGCTTGAGTACGAAACCACCTTTCGCGCCCAGCGGCACAATCATCGTGTTCTTAACGTTTTGCGCCTTCATCAGCCCCAGTACTTCGGTGCGGAAATCTTCCCGCCGGTCCGACCAGCGCAAGCCACCTCGAGCAATCTTGCCAGCCCGCAAATGGATGCCTTCGAAGCGAGGTGAATAGACCCAGATTTCCCGGAAAGGCCGGGGCAAAGGCATATCTGCAACTTTGCCGGAATCCAGTTTGAAACTGATGTAGTCGGTAATTTCACCGCTTTCGTCGCGGCGGAAATAGCTGGTACGCAAAGTCGCTCGGATGACATCGTAGAAGGAATAAAGTATGCGATCTTCATCCAGGCTGGATACCGATGTCAGAGCGCGCTGAAAAGAAGTGCGCAAGGCCTGCACCTGGGATTCCCGGTCGCCCTTTTGTCGTGCTGCATAAGCCTCATCCAGGTACTCGAGCAAAACCTCATCCTGACTGAAGGGCTCGCGCAGCAGGTTTTCCATGGTCCGACTGAGGTGACGCACGATTTGCTGGCGTCTGTAATCCGATTCCTCCTCTCGCTCCGGATCGAACATGGCTTCAAACATTTCCACCAGCAAGCGGCTGATGGCAGGAAACTTGGCCAGTGTTTCCGCCATGTAACTTTGGGAAAACGGGGTGCCAATCTGCAGCAGATACTTACAATAAGCCCGAATGACTTTGACCTGCCGCCAATCCAGTTCAGCGGCAATGATCAGTTGATTGAACTGATCGCTGTCTACCTCACCTCGAATGGCCTTGGAAAAGGCCTCCTGGAACAGAGTGCGAATCGACTCCAGGTGCAACTCCCGGTTCACTACAGGAATCATGTCGAAGTCCTGTATCCACAGGCGTTCATCATCGGCCAATACGAGCTCATAAGGCCGTTCGCTGACGATGCTGAGCCCGAGGTTTTCCAGCATCGGCAGCACTTCTGACAAGGCAATGGGCTTATGTTTACGAATCAGCTTGAACCGAATCATGCCGCCACGTTGTTTGCGTGGCCGGTACAGACTCATGCGCAGGTCTTCCCCGCCATCCACCGCCGCTGCGTGTTCTACGTCAAATGCAGCAATCCAGGGAGAAACATCCTCCTTGTAAGCTTCAGGGAAAGCCGGGCAAAAACGACGAGAAAGTTTCAAGCCTTCTTCTTCACCATGCTGCTGCGCCAGTATGTTGGTCAATTCATCGGTCCAGGACCGGACCGCATCAACGATCTTCTGTTCCAGCAGAGCGACGTCCGGAATGGGGACAGCATCCGGGTGTGG
>JBGTHE010000520.1:0-2651 GCA_041746335.1 Lysobacterales bacterium
TCCTAATAGGCGTTTATGGTGAGGGGATGGGGACGAAATCTCCCACAGTCTGTACCAACAGGTCAGAAGCGAGCTTAGTCCCTCCCATCCCGGCGCTTTCAATCATCCCGATATCCAGCACGGATTACCATACAAGCGAGCGCAGCTCGCGACTTGAAGTTGGAAGGTCGGCAGCGCGTTCAGGCCTTCAATACTTCCTGCCAGGCCTGCTGCAATCGTTTGGCTGATACCTTTCCCACCGTGCCTAATTTCTGCGCAAATACAGAAACACGGTATTCCGCCAGCAGCCAACGAAACTGATCCAGCGCAGTGTCATAGGCAGAACCTGATTCCAGCCTTAGTTGATAGTTCTGCCAGAAAGGCAGGATTTCCTGCAAGCGTTGCAAGTCCCGTTGCGGATTATCGACTGCCTGCTGCAAACGCTCTTCAATAGCAGTCACATAACGCGGGTAATGTTGGAGATGTCCGGCTTCGAGCTCAGCCAGAAAGCCGGGGTATACCAGGTCGGCCAACTGCTCCTGAATGTCATCCAGGGTCACTTCGGCGGCCTGAATCCGCCCGCCATTTATCGCTGACTGCAAGGCTTGTAGGCGCGGAATCACCTCGTTGAGAACATCCGCCTGTGATCGGGCGACGCTGCCTATCCTGCTGCGGACCTGGCCACAGTGGGCTTCGAAGCTGTTGCCATCACGGATAAGCCAACAATCTCCGGCAGCCAGAACCAAGCTGCTGTCCACCAGATCCTGGACCAAATCGGCCACCGACCCTGCTCCTGATCCGCCTCCTGATCCGGCCCCTGATGCGGCCCCTGATGCGGCCCCTGACCCGGAAACTGCCCCCAGCGCAGTCCACGCCAGCTGGCATTCACGACTAAGCCCGGGATGTTTGTGCACCCAACTGAGCTTATCGCTTAACTGCAGCCGCAAAAGGCGCTGTACTCCTGCCTGATGAGACATCCAGGCATCTGTCCGGGTATCAAACAGACGCAGGCCGACCGCGGTTTGCTGGTCCACCAGTGCCGGGAAAGCGCTCGCGCCAGTGGCGGTTTTCACTTGCTGCTGTAAGGCGTCAAACTCCCAAGTGCTGGCACCATCCCGATTGACGCCCTGCCCTTGCCGATCCATGAATTCTCGCTGTGCGGTTTTGCCCAGGCGATCCTGCAGCTGTGCCAGGTCACGGCTGGCTGCAATTTCTACACCGTTCTCATCCACCACCTGGATGCGCATGCGTAAATGGGGTTCGAGGGCCTGCTCGTCAAACTGGTGGGCCTGCAACTCCAGCCCGGACATACGGCTCAATTCACGGGCGCAGAGAAGCAGCAAGGATTCGGCTTCACGTCCTCTCAATGCCTGCTGCAGGGCATCAGCAAATTGCGGCACAGGGGTAAGGCTACGCCGCAGTGGTTTAGGCAAGGCGCGAATCAGTGCCACCAGCTTGTCGCGCAGCAAGCCAGGTACCAGCCATTGCAAACGATTGCTGTCCAGCGTATTCAGTCGATCCAGCGGCACGACGATGCTGACACCATCGGCCTCATGCCCCGGCTCAAAGCGATAATCCAGTTTGAACAAATGCCCCGCCGAAGACATGCTGTCTGGAAACTGTTCAAGTGGCACCGCGGCCGCGTCGTCACGCAAGAGCACATCATGGCCAAGATAGAGTTGCTCGCGGCCGCTTGGCCCAATGCGCTGCAACCACTTGGCAAAGGTGCGTGCATCGCAAACCTCTTCCGGCACGCGGGCAGCGAAAAACTCCAACACAGTTTGTTCGTCAGCCAGCAAATCGTGCCGCCTGCGCTTGTCTTCCAGCGCTGCCACTTCCGCCCTTACCGTTTCGTTGTGACGCATGAAACCGGAACGCAAGTCCAGATCACCGCGCACCAGAGCTTCCAGCAGGAAAATTTCCCGAGCTTCAGCCGGCGCGATGCGGCCATAATCAACACGGCGCTTTTCCACGATCACCAGGCCAAACATGCTGACCTGCTCCCAGGCCTGCACCCGCCCTGATTTGCGTGACCAGTGCGGATCAAAGTAATGACGCTTGAGCAGGTGTGCGCCCTGTAGTTCTATCCAGGAAGGTTCAATCCGGGCATTGATTCGCCCCCAGGCGCGACTGGTCTCCACCACCTCCGCCGCCATGATCCACTTGGGCTTACGACCAAACAGCCCGGAGCCGGGAAAGATATGAAAACTGCGCTGCCGCGCACCTGTGTAGCTGCCATCCTCTGGATGGCGCAAACCCACATGGCTGAGCATGCCGCTGAGCAGAGCCTGGTGGACCTGCTCATAATTGCCGTGAGCACCTTTCAGCGGTAATTTTTCTTCACGCGCCTGGTCGCGCAATTGCTGGTAAAGATCAAACCACTCCAGCACGCGTTGCCAATTGAGAAACTCACGCTTGCAGAGCTTGCGGAACTGATTCGCAGTCATTCCGCGTCTTTGCGCTTTGAGGTGCAGCCACAGCTTCAGCAGCGCCGCAAAGTCGCTGTCTTCATCCCAGAAGCGCTGATGTGCCTGGTCGGCGGCCTGCTGCCGGTCCATTGGACGTTCGCGCGGGTCTTGAATGCTCAGCGCAGCAGCCAGCACCAGCACATCTTCCAGGCAAGACAATCGCGCACCTTCGATTACCATGCGACCCAGTCGAGGATCCAGCGG
>JBGTHE010000521.1:0-3794 GCA_041746335.1 Lysobacterales bacterium
TCCTAATAGGCGTTTATGGTGAGGGGATGGGGACGAAATCTCCCACAGTCTGTACCAACAGGTCAGAAGCGAGCTTAGTCCCTCCCATCCCGGCGCTTTCAATCATCCCGATATCCAGCACGGATTACCATACAAGCGAGCCTTGCTCGCGACGGACATCCGGAATGTTGGCAGCAACGCTACCTCCTACATCACGAATCCTGATTCCATGAAAGCGCCTTCACCGCCGCCTCCCAGGGTAGCAATGCACAACGTACTCTAGCCGGATAGCGGCGCACCGCAAGCAAAGCCTGCAATGAATCCAATCCAGGCTTACCCTGCTTGTCTTTCAATGCAGCAATCAGCAGCCGATGTTGTTCATTGATCTCGATGCAGGACTTTTGCGGTGCGGCCTCGCATAACATGGAGGCAGAGGCCATGCAGATAGCACAGGCCTCGCCATCGAAAGCTGCCGCTTCGATCGTCTCACCGGCCATACGGAACTGCATTTCGACTTTGTCGCCACACAAGGGGTTGTAGAGCTCACATCGATGAGTGGCCGCAATTTCTTGGCGGTAACCCACCGGCTCAACTGCATGGCCGACCACTGCATCGCGATAAAGGTTGGCCAATGCCAGATCTTCTTCTGAAACCCGTGTGGTCGCTTTGGGGGGTGAGGGCTGATTTTCAGACATTTTCAGTTTTGATAATTCTGATCAGAGTTGAATTTAGGCCGGAACCAGTTTCGCAATTGAAACGTCAGCAGCACTTCATGGTTTTGCAGCAATCTGCAGATCCAGCCACACCAGATGGTGATCCGACACACCCATCCATTCGTGACCGGGCTGCTGGGAGGCGGGCCAAAACACGGCACCGTCTACCACTTCGAGTCCCGACGAGGGCAATACATAATCGATTCGCAAATTGCCGGTGTACTGGTCATTGAAATCGGCAGTATCAGCTGCAGGATTGCCTGTTTGCTTCGTATTCAATCCACCTTGGAGTTGACTGGCCTCAGCAGCTCCACGACTGAGCGGAGTAAATCGGTTGTTAATACGTTCATGTTCGAGTAATTGCTGGCTGGCACCGGGCAGTGAATCGCCATTCGATGGATCAGCATTCAAATCGCCGAGGATCACAAAATGGTCTTCGAGTGGCAAACCACCAGTGCGTCCCTCGTCATCCTGCCATTCGGTTGAAATTTCCGGCCGCAGGTATTCAGCCCAGAAACGGATCTCATCAAAATTGCGCAAACCATTGCGATTTTCCGGGCCGTCAAATACGGGTGGTGTTGGATGTGATGCCAGAATATGCAGGGAGATGTTGCCGAGTTGGACAGGTACGTCCCAATGACTCTTGGAAGATAGACGCAGTTTCTGCCAGGTGTCATCAGAATAGAAATTACTTCCATCCGCTTTCATCGGTCGATGTGCGCCTGCCATGCTGGCCCAAAGGAAGTATTGAAAAGTGCGAACTTCGGGAAACGGGATGGGATAGCGCGACAGCAACAACATGCCGTACTGGCCAGAAAAATGCCCAAATCCCCAGGCGTCTGCAGGTCCTTCGACTATCCCATCACCATCAATGTCCAGTCCACTGCCTAACCCGGTATTGGACGGCGCACGAAAATGGTAGGGGTAGTCAATGGCTTGACGACCCTCCCGACCATCGGCGAGGAAGTTCTTATGGAGCAGCTTGGCAACATCAACCGTCGGGTCGTAATCAAATTCATTGAGCAAAACGATATCCGGTCGCACGGTCTGCAGGATGGCCGCTATCTGTTGCAGTCTTTGATGTTGTGGATTCTGCAATGCGCTGGTCATTTCACCAGCTTGTTCAAAGCCCATGGCAATATTGAAAGTGGCAATGCGGATCCGGGATGGTTCTGTATTCTGGGAGTTTGGATGCATGTTGGCAGAGTCTGGTTGATAGCGGGTGCCCAGGCAGCCATAAAGACAAAGCGTCAGGGCGAAGCCGCAAATGCTTCGGAATTTCCATATGCCGGGTTTGCAAAAAAAAGGCAAAGTGTACATAGGCCTATGATAATGGAGGCAGGCAGCAAGACCACCACAAATCATAGGAGTTTCCGCTCCAGCCAGGGATACCAGAGCGCCTGGCATGCGCCTCGTATTCCCATGAAGACCAACACTGCGAGCCACAGGCCCCAAAGCCCCCAATGCTCCGTCAATGGGCCCAAAACTAACAGGTAAACAATGAAAGCGAGACCCATGGTGACCATCATAGGAAAAGCAGCGGTAGCGGCGATGAATACGCCGTCAAACTGGTAACACCAGACTGACACCAGTGGCAAGGCGATGACCAGCGGCATCAGGCTGGCAACCAGCATGCGCACCTCCGGGAGATCGGTCAAAATTGCGGTAAGGGCAGAGCCAAAAAGGCCGAACATCAGCATATAAAACAGTGCTGCCAGCAAAGCCCAACGGCTGGTCCAGATCACCCAACGCCGGAATATGGTTCTTTGGCCTGCACCCCAGGCTGATCCTCCGAGCGCTTCAGCAGCATGTGCAAAGCCATCCATCCCCAGCGAAATCAGTAAAAGAAACTGCATGACCACATGGCTGGCGGCCATCTCTGCTTCGCCCATGCCGCCCGACACCCGCATGATTAATGACAGGGCAGTCATCAGGAATATCGTGCGAATAAAGATAAAGCCATTGACGAAAATAAGCGGTCCAAATTGATGCGGCTGCCATGTCGCAGCTCGCCAAAAAAAGACTTTTAAAGCCTTGGCGTCCATCAGCCGGAACAGTACCCAGATACTGGCGATCGCCGTCACTACCTGGGCAATCAAAGTGCCCCAGGCAACTCCGGGAACGCCCATGCCGAATCCCACCACGAACAGCAAATTGAGTGCCCCATTAGTGATATTCAGTAGCAGCTGTAACCACAGGATGGATTTGACCTGAGCCAAACCAAACAACACACCTGTGATGGCGTAGCAGAGCAAAGTGGCGGGTGAGGCCCATATGCGAATGCGGAAGTACTCGGCTGTTATCGCGGCGACCTGTTCCGGTGGGGCCATGACTCGCAAGGCAGTCAGCAGCAAGACTTGCTGAAACACCAGGAGGCAAGAAGCGAAAATCAGGGCCAGTACACAGGAGCGTATGACCGTAGCAATCAGGGCTGCACTGTCGCCGCGACCGTGGGCCTGCGCCACCATGCCGGTCGTACCCATTCGCAGAAAACCGAATGACCATAACAGGTAGTTGAAAATGACGCTTCCCAGGCCGACCGCAGCCAAGTGAACCGGGCTGGGTAAATGGCCTATGGCCCAGGTATCAACCAGCCCGAGCAGCGGCTCGGACGAATTGGCCAGAATGGCAGGTCCAGCAATAGCCCAGATGCGTCGATGGGGGCGATCGATCGACAACTGGGTGCTTGACTCTGGTTTGTTCAATGGTGAATGGGACTCGATGATTTTAATGACTGGGTTGTTCTAAGCGCTGCTCAATCAGGAAAGCTGCCAGCACTGCCACGCGGCGCATGTTTGCACTGTGCCAGCGATTGCGGAAGCCCGCAACGCAGCAGTCCGGCAAAGCCCCCAGATTGAATCCCATGCGGGCTTCCCCTACAATTGCCGCCCCGTTGCAGTAAGTGGCTTGCACGAGCAGGGCGGTTTCAGATTATGCAGCCAGAACCCTTGCCGCGCAGCGGCCAAAAATGAATTGAAGTTGTAGTAGGTCCAAGTTTATGGAGAGGTGCCAGAGTGGTTGAATGGGCTCGCCTGGAAAGCGGGTATACGGTTTATAGCCGTATCGAGGGTTCGAACCCCTCTCTCTCCGCCAGAAATAAAA
>JBGTHE010000522.1:0-3572 GCA_041746335.1 Lysobacterales bacterium
AATTCAATACCTCTTACCTCACCCTGATGGACCTGGCACCCACCTTGCTGGAACTGGCCGGCGCCACCTATCCGCAAGACAGTTCGGTTGCACCATTGCCGGGTGCAAGTATGTTGGCTGTTTTGCGCGGCCACGCCAGCGAGGTGCACGGTTCAGATTATGTCACTACCCTGTCCCATCGAGGCTCTGCATTTTTGCGTCAGGGTGATTGGAAAATCGTGGCGAACGAAGCGCCATTTGATGAGCGCAAGTTCGAGTTGTTCGACCTTGCCACTGACCCCGGTGAAATCACCAACCTGGCTGAAACACAACCCGAAAGGCTGAAGGAAATGATTGCCTTGTGGCGCTTGCAGCGCGAAGCGCTGGGGATCGTGTTGCCTGAAGACCTGTAAGTCCGGCAGTCAAGGCTGACGCAGTCGCGGCGCTGGGCGCAGTGTGGCGTCGGGATCCGTTTCGACTACAATAGCGACAGCTTTCACAATCGATACCAGGATACTAGCCCATGAGTCTGAGTCGCCTCGCGCTGCTGCTCGCATTGTACGCACTGGCGGCTTCAATCGCGTCCGCCGCCGAAGATCCGTTTACCGGAACCTGGACGCTCGACCCGAAGTTCTCGCGTTTTCCCGGTGAGCCTCCGATCCGCGAGGATTTCATTTACGAGGCAGGCGACGACGGTGCGGTTACCTTCCGTGTGGTAGAGGTAACGACACGCGGTACCGTCACAGCCGAGTGGCAGGGCCGTTTCGACGGGGTGGATTACCCCATGTCCGGCGCACCGGGTCGCGACACGCTCGGCATGGTGCGCGTCCACGACGATGTCATCCTCGGGGTTTACAAAGACCAATCCGGCCGCGTCTCCTATGCGTTCACCCGGGCCCTGTCCGACGGGGGTCGGACGATGACCAGTCGCGTGCTCGGGGCGACGCCGGACGGCCGTGCCATCGACGTCATGATTGTGCACCGTAAAGAATAGATGAGGCTCTTCACCGACGATCAGGCGAAAAGTAGTTAAGGCCCTTTATTCGAGCGTGCCGGGCTATCTACCGCGTTTCCCATCGACGGAGTTTCTGCCCCGGTCGCGACTGGCGCGATCTTAGGGGCCATCGCCTGGGCTGCTCGTCCGCTTCCAGCGGCAATGTGGTGCCGCCGCAGGTCGAACAGAGCGACCAGTTCTCCGCGCAACAACGCTGCCTGCAGTTGCGGCATTCCTGGCCAGTCTTCGGGCAGGAAGAAATACAGCGGTGAAACCAGGATCGGGTCCCGCCTTTCGTAAGACAGTGTCACTAGTTCGGCGGCACGCTCGTCGTCGCCCAGCAATGCAAACAGAAAGGCTTCATGGGTGAGCGAACCCTCTTGAGAAAGGTCACCGGATAACGAGCTTTCGATCAGCTCACGCGCACCATCCGGGTCGCCCTGATTGATCAGTAGCCGGGCTTCCAGGCGAAGTGCGGCACGCTGGCCCAAGGCATCCCTGTGCTGTTCGAGGAGACTCGATGTTTCGGCATCCAATCCGGACTCGAGCAGCATCCGTGCCAGCGCCGACCAGGCATTGCCGAATTCCGGACTGAGCCGTACCGCAAGACGTTCGCGCTCCACGGCCTCTTCCAGGCGCCCCAGGAAATTCAGAACCAGCGCCAACTCGTGCTGGTTAGCCGCAAGTAGCGGATCAAGCTCGGCAGCGAGGGTTTCGTACCGCAGCGCTGATTCGAAATCGCCGATGACGTACAGGTAATCCCCGTAGAGGTTAGCAATCGTCGCATCGTTGGGTTGCAGCGCCACCGCCCGCTGTAGCATTTCCGCAGCCGACAACCAGTCGCGCTCGAAGATCACGAGCGCAGTGCCGAGCACCGCATGGGCCTCGCCGTTGTTAACATCGAGATCGATTGCCTTTCGCGCGGCATCCCGCACCTCTTGAGCGAGCGCCTGGGGATTGTCGACGCGCGAATAATAAGGCGAGACGACGAGTGCCATGGCTAACGCTGACCACGCCGGAGCATAGCCGGGATCCTGCTCGATGGCAGCGCGCAGGTGCGAAGTCGCGCGTTCCAGGGCATCCCCCGTGCGAAACGCCAGGTGATAGCGCCCCAGCAGATATTGATCGTAAGCGGCCATGCTGGCCGTCCGCGTTCTTTGCGGGAGTTCGGACGCGGTACCGTCCTCTCCGCGCACAGCTTGCGACACCAGAGCGGCAATATCGTCCTGCACCGCAAACACATCGGTAAGTTCACGGTCGAAGGTGTGCGACCAGACCTGGAAACCGTCATCGGCCTTGACCAGCTGAGCCGTGATCCGCAGTTGACTGCCGGACGTGCGTACACTGCCCAGTAGCATGTGTGATACGCCCAGTTCCGCCGCGATGCTTTGCAAATCGCGGTCAGCCCGCCCGGCAGCGAACGCTGAGGTCCGTCCAGCGACCTTCAGGTCAGGGAGGCGCGACAGCACATTCAGGATTTCTTCTGCCATGCCCTCGGCAAAATAGACCTGGTCACCGGCCGGACTCAGATCTTTGAACGGCAAAACCGCGATCGAATCGACGCGTGACGTCGTCGGAGTGGCCTTCTGGAAACGGCTTTCCCAGATGAAGTACCCAAGGGCGAGGGTCAGCGATGCGACCAGCAGGACGTTGAGAGTGCGGCCGAATGCCGGGCGCAGAGTCACATCGCGGTCCATCTCGGTGGTAGTGCGCAAACCCTGGTCGGTCAATTCGAAGATCCAGGCCAGTACAACCGCCACGACGAAGCCGAGCGCGACCACCAGCAGCGCAACCCTTGGAAACCACTCCGGGAACTCCAGAATGGGTCCGATTTCGCCGATAAGCTGCAGCAATAGCCAGGCGGAGGCGAGGTAGGTTACCCCGACCTTGAAGACGCTGCGCCGCTGGAGTTCCTTGAAGAGCCTGCTCAAACTGCCACCCGTGTGCATAGGGGTCATTAGGCGCCTATTCAGGTCTTCCGACAAGTAAATGAAGTCCGATCCGCAAGCCCCCAAAAATATTTTGGAGGCAAAGAATATTACTTCGTCGGGTCCGATGACGGTGACGGCGCACGGGCCGCAGCGATCGCGCGACGTCCGGAGGGCAGCCACACGGCCGCGCCGACGACAACGAACGTAAGCACCCCCGAAGCAACCAGCAGCACCTCGATCGACATGAGATCTGCGAGAGGGCCGAACACGACCATGCCGAACGGCATCCCCAGCGCCATAACAATCCCGACAAACCGGAAGACGCGCCCCTGACGTTCAGGTTCCACCGTCTCTTGCAGAAGCGTCATCGACGATGTCGAAATGAACGGAACCGCGAGACCGACGAAGAACATAAACCCGTGACCTCCAGAACCGCAAGGTTGACGACGTTCTGCGTCTCGCCCGCCGGGAATGTCCGCACCAGCATGAGGGGGGTGAGATTGGATGGCGAAACGGTGAGCACGAAGATGATGGCGAACAGTACGAGCAGCCATCGCACGAGTGCGTGGTGTGCGATGTAGCGCACGCCGTCGAACAGGTCATCAAAAGAGCCAGTGCCGGTCTCCCCCGCCCGGCGGGGGAATCGACTTCAGCAGGCACTTGTTGCG
>JBGTHE010000523.1:0-2030 GCA_041746335.1 Lysobacterales bacterium
TCCCAGTCGTGAGCTGCCTCAGATCCGCAGTTATGCGCGCCGCGTGAATGAAATGCTGGATGAGATGGTCAACCACAGCAATGGCAAGCTCACGGTGCAGCGCATCGATCCGGCGCCTTTTTCGGAAGAGGAAGACGAGGCGGCACGCTTTGGACTGCAGGCCGTACCCATCGGGGCCAGCGGTATCAGTCTCTACCTCGGTATAGCGGGCACTAATTCGCTCGATGACGTGCAGACCATGCCGTTCCTGCAGCCAGCCAAAGAAAAATTTCTCGAATACGATCTGGCCAAGATGATTTCATCACTGGGGCAACCGAAGAGAAAAACCATCGGCGTGTTGAGTTCCCTGCCCATGCAGGGTGGCTTTGATCCGGCGGCACAGCGCATGAGCGACCCCTGGGTCATCCATGAGCAACTCAGTCAACTGTTTACCTTGAAAGGCCTGGACCCCCAGGCCGCCAATTTGCCGGAAGGATTGGATTTACTGATATTGATCCATCCGCGTGATCTGTCCGAAGAAATGCTTTATCGCATCGACCAATTTGTGTTGGGTGGGGGGCGACTGGTGGCCTTTATGGACCCGGTGGCAGAATCCGACCAGGGCCAGCCGGGAGATCCCATGGCGCAAATGCAACGTGGCAGTGCATCCACGCTTGGGAAACTGCTGACGGCCTGGGGTGTGAGTTTTGACAACAACCGTGTGCTGGGTGATCTGCAATTCGGTATTGGTTCCGGTCAGAATCGTCATATCGGAATTCTATCGGTACCGGCGGAAGGCCTGAATGGCGATGACATCATCAGTGCCGACCTGGAAGTGGTGAACTTTTCCTCTGTCGGCTGGTTGCAGCCCACAGAATCTGCCACCAGCACATTCGAAGTGCTGGCCCGAAGCAGTGAGAACGCCGCGCCGCTGGATGCATCGCGGATGCGCTTCCTGTCTAACCCAATGGACCTGCTGAAGGAATTCAACCCCACCGGAGAACGCTATGCCCTGGCTGCACGCGTGACCGGCGCGGCGAACTCGGCTTTTGAACAGCAGCCTGAAGGGTTGGCAAGCGTGGATAGCGGTGAAGGAGCTGAAGCCGAGCAGAATTCAGACCGGAGCTCTGCCCAGCACCTGACTGCAGCCACCGAGCAGGGCATTAACGTGGTGCTTTACGCCGATACAGATATGTTGACCGACCGCTTGTGGGCGCAGAAGCAGCCCTTCATGGGCCAAGTGATCGTCAATTCATTTGCAGATAACGGCAATATCGTTGTGAACTCGGTGGATAACCTGTTGGGTGATTTAGACCTGATCAGCATTCGCACCCGCGCCAGTTCGAGCCGGCCTTTTGAGCGCGTCGATGCCCTTCAGCTCGCGGCGGAACAGAGTTATCGCTCCACGGAAGAACGCTTGCAGCAGGAGCTGGCTGAAACTGAAGCCCGTCTGACAGAGCTGCAATCGGCTCGCGGCGAAGAAGACCTGCAGGTGCTCACAGCCGAGCAACAGACAGAAGTGCAGCGCTTCATGGACAGAAAGCTGGAGATACGCAAAGAGCTGCGTCAGGTGCAGCACGATCTGCAGCGCGATATCGACAGCCTGGGTACCCGTCTGAAACTGATCAATATTGTGATGCTACCGCTGCTGGTGATTGTCCTCGCCATCTTGTTGGGCTGGCGGCGGCGCCACAAGCAAAGCGCGTCGGTCAAAATGGAGGATGCAGCCGTATGAGCAGTAAGCATTTTTCCTGGTTGCTGGCAGCGACCCTGGTGATCGGAGCCCTGGTGGTGTTGCTGCCGGGGCGCACCAGCAAGGACAGTGAAATCGAAGTTCAAACTCTGTTGCCCGGCCTGGCAGAGCAGGTGAATACCATCGATGAAGTGCAAGTGGTCAGGGCAGGTAATCAGACGGTGGCCACGTTGCAGCGAAAGGACGATCGCTGGGTGGTTGCCGAGTTTCAGGAGTACCCGGCAAATTGGAAGGATTTGCGTGAACTGCTGGCAGCGCTGGCCAAGGCTCGCATTGTCGAACCCAAAACGGCCAATCC
>JBGTHE010000524.1:0-2941 GCA_041746335.1 Lysobacterales bacterium
AGTCGGGCCAGATGCTTCTCGTCAAGGCTCGATGGTTCAATGACGGCATGCTTGGCTCCGGATGCCAGGATTTTCGCGATGGCTGAACCACCTGCAGATTCGGCATCCTTCGCTTTGCCTTTACCCAATCCCGTCAACACCACCCGCAAGGCCTTGCCTGCCTCGGTTACGAACGTTTCAAAGACTTCGCCCGCCTTTCCTTCAAACCGTCCCGCTTTTGCAGCCGACTTCACGGTGTCTGCTTGCTCCAAGGCAAGATCAAATTCATTCAATCCATTCTTGGTAATCGCAAATATGATTGCGTCAGCATCCGCGGGTCGCTCGTTGGCAAAGTTGAAATTCATCTGGAAACTGTCCCTGTTTTTCTGTTCTGAGGAGTGAATAGCCTCAATGGTTCACTCGTCGGCCCGACTCGTCCATGAACGGACCAACATAAATCTTGATGAACGACGTTGCTGCACGGTCTTGGTTTTGTGGTCAAGCATCCGTTCACCAGAATCTGTCAAAGAAAATTTGCAGACGAGGCAAACAGGTGCAATAGGCGTTCGGAAGCTGGACAGTGCGATATTTGAGACTGTCCAAAAATGGGGCTAAAAGCAGGTTAAGCCAGTCGATGAAATCTTCACCCGCCCTTTTTACCCTATTTCTGGCTGCCGTAACGCCGGCTGCGGCCATGGGCCAAGCGCAAATCGACACAGCCGCAGCCTCCGATGAACAAAATGATGAAATCGAATTCAAGGCCGATACGCTCGACTATGATTTCACGAACGACGTCGTTACCGCTGAAGGCAATGTAATGCTCAATCGCGACGGTTATAAGTTGCGTGCCGATCAAGTCGTATGGAACCGGAAAACCGGCTTGGTTGTGGCAGAAGGCAATATTCGGTCGACCAGTCCCGAAGGCGATGTGGCCTATGGCGATCGGATTGAACTGACCGATAGCCTGCGCGATGGCGCTGTCGATAACCTTTTGCTCGTCCTGGATGATGGCAGCAGATTGGCCGCGCGTAGAAGTGAACGTTTTTCCGATGGCACGTTTCTACTGGACAATGCAGCCTATACTGCCTGCGCAGTCACGACCGAGGACGGATGCCCCAAAAATCCCAGCTGGCAGATCAAGGCTGTGAAGGTAATCTATGATCCGGTCAAAAAGCGCGTCAAATATGAAGGTGCTCGTATCGAGATTTTTGGTCTACCGGTCATTCCATTGCCCGGTCTTTCCCATCCGGTCAGCGACGAAAACCGCAGTGGTGTTCTGGTCCCCGACGTCAAATTTGATACGGTGAACGGCGTTGGCGTGTCAGTGCCTTATTATTTCAGCATCGCCCCCAATCAGGATGCCACGGTTACGACGCAGGTGTTCACAGATGTTGCCCCGCTGATCAGCGGTACTTTTCGCAACCTTGACGAGAAGGGCGCTTTCCAGGTGACCGGCTATGCAACCTACGGTTCTCGCATTCCGACAGGTGCAACCCAGCTCGTGGGCAATTCCGAGAAAGATTTCCGTGGCTATTTTGCGACCAGCGGCCGGTTCCGGCTTGATGACAAATGGACGATCTCCCAATCCGCCCGCATCGTGTCAGATCGCACATTTCTGCGCCGTTATGACATTAGTGATGACGATAGCCTTCGTTCGACAATCAATGTCGAACGAATCAGCAATAGCAGCTATTTTTCTCTGGCTGGCTGGGCGTTCCAGACATTGCGGGTGAACGATCCGCAAAACCGCGTTCCG
Organism: Lysobacterales bacterium; assembly: GCA_041746335.1. Taxonomy (GTDB): domain Bacteria; phylum Pseudomonadota; class Gammaproteobacteria; order Xanthomonadales; family SZUA-36; genus JAWXBM01. The sequence continues at coordinate 1,736 of JBGTHE010000524.1, forward strand.
GTTGCACTGCCGGTGATCGACTATCGAAAACGGTTCGACGATCCCGTCCTGGGTGGTCGACTTGAGGTGCAGGCAAACAGCCTGGCGATCGGGCGCAGCGAGGGACAGGATACACAACGTGCCTTTGGCTCGGCCCGCTGGGACATGCGAAAGCTAACCGACTGGGGCCAGGAAATCACCTTCACCGGCTTTGTTCGCGGCGATGTCTATCATAGTGACGACAATGCGCTCAATGACACTGCTATTTATCGTGGCCAAAGCGGCTGGCAAACCCGCGCTATTGCCACGGCTGCCATTGACGTAAAATGGCCGCTGATCGGCGAGGCTTTTGGCGGTAGCCAGACGATCACACCACGCTTTCAGATTGTCGCGACACCCGGTCTGGCCAATCTCTCGGTACCCAATGAAGACTCGCGCGCCGTTGATTTGGAAGACACCAATCTCTTCGCGCTGAATCGTTTTCCCGGCTATGATCGCTATGAGGATAATGTTCGGGCGACTTACGGGATGGAATGGGAAATCAATCGTCCCAATCTGCAGGTGAACATGATCGTCGGCCAGAGTTATCGGCTGGAAAATAACAATAATCTTGTACCCGAAGGCACCGGCCTGTCAGATCGTTTCTCCGACATTGTCGGTCGCACCAACGTCCGGTTCAAGGATATCGTAAAATTCACCCACCGTTTCCGGCTGGACAAGGATAATCTTGCAGTGCGGCGCAACGAGGTAGACGCAACCGTCGGTTCGAAGGGGACTTATGCTCAAATCGGGTATCTGCGCCTTAACCGCAACATCGGCCTTCAGCTTGAAGACCTGAGGGACCGCGAAGAAGTTCGCGTAGGCGGACGCTATCAGATAGACAATTACTGGTCCGTTTTTGGCTCCGCGATCATTGATCTGACTGATCGAAGCGAGGATCCGATTTCAGCGGCCGATGGTTTTGACCCAGTGAGGCACCGGTTTGGCGTCGCTTATGATGACGGCTGTCTCTCCATGGGTGTAACCTGGCGCTATGATTATGAAGATACCGGGGACGCGCGGCGTGGCAGTACTTTTCTGTTCCGACTGGCCTTGCGCAACCTGGGCGTGTAAAGGATTTCCAAACGGGCTAGCCTGCTCATCTTGGGTTCAGCAGGCATTCGTTACCTGCTGCATGAAACTTACTCTTAGTAGTTGAGAAGATACAAGAAATGAATGTATTGAATA
>JBGTHE010000525.1:0-5338 GCA_041746335.1 Lysobacterales bacterium
GGCGGCCAGCTCAAACTGCAATTCCCGTAACAGGTCGATATAGCTGATGTATTGCCGGGTGATCTCCGCGATCGGGATGTCCAGTATGTCGAGGTTTTGTCGGCGAATCAGATAGAGGAGCAGGTCCAGGGGCCCTTCAAAAGCATCCAATATGACTTCCAGCGCATCGGGCGGGATGTACAGATCCTGTGGCAGTTGGGTGAAAGGCTGGCCCTGCACGATGGCAAAGGGCATTTCCTTCTGCTGCACGGATTCATGAGCTTGCAGCTCCTCTGTTTCCAGCTGAGGTGCATCCACTTTGATTTCAGAGCTGATGGCTTGCAAAGGAATTTCCTGCTGACGTGAAGTCGCTTAAAAGTCTAACACGCCCCGACCCTGGCGCAGGATAACGGGGGAAGAGTCGGTCATATCGACGATGGTTGAAGGCTCCAGTGGGCAGTATCCCGCGTCGACAAACAAGTCCAACAGGCCGTGCACCGCTTCATACAGGTCTTCAGTGTCGAGAATTTCTTCATTCTGCAGCGGCAGAATCAAAGAGGAAGTCAGCAGGGGCTCATCCAGGGCCTGTAACAGGGCCTGGGTCACGGTATGTTTGGGAATCCTAACTCCAATGGTTCGACGCTTTTTTTGCTGCGCCCAACGCGGTACCTGGTTGGTCGCCGGCAGAATGAAAGTGAACGGCCCCGGTGTGAGCTGGCGGATGCAGCGATAAGCCCAGTTCTCAACAACAGCCAGCTGACCCACATCCGAAAGGTCGCGGCAGCAATAGGTGAAATTATGGTTCTGATTGAGCTGGCGAAGGCGTATTACCCGTTCCTGAGCGCGGCGATTGCTGGCCCTCCAACCCAGGGTGTAGCCCGAATCGGTGGGGAAAGCAATCAGTCCGCCACGGACCAGTACGGCCACTGTGTGGTCGATGTGGCGTGGGTTAGGGCCTTCCGCCCGGATTTCCAGTCGTTCGCTCATGGCTACTTTTTTATGTAAACGGCGCAATACTGTAGGTAATGCAACTGGGCATTCTAATGCAGGCGGCAGTTGGACGACAGCAGCCGTTGATTAAATATGCGCTGCCCGCGTTCGACTTGTGTCCAGGAGTGTGGCCTTCTAAGCTCACTGTCGGAATGCAGGAAAGTTTTGTTTCAACACAGGAACAGATTCGATGTGGTATGTAATTTATTCACAGGATGATGAAAACAGCTTGCAGGCTCGATTGCAGGCCCGGGCTGAGCACCTGGCGCGCCTGCAGGATTTGTTGTCGCAGGGTCGTTTGTTGCTGGCTGGGCCACGGCCCGCCATCGATTCGGAAGATCCCGGGCCCGCCGGCTTTCAGGGGTCGCTGGTGGTGGCCCGCTTTGATTCGCTCGCGGAAGCGCAGGCTTGGGCTGAAGCGGATCCCTATATGTCTGCTGGTGTCTACCAACGTGTAGAAGTCAGCCCGTTCAAACGCGTCATGCCCCTATGAGCCCTGCACCGGAACTGACGGCACAGCGCACAGAAGCCATGCGGCAGCGACTGCAGGCTTTGCAACCGCAAAGTCTGGAAATCATTGATGAAAGTCACCACCACGTGGGACATGCTGGCGCCAAAGACGGGCGCGGGCACTTTCGCTTGCATATCGTCAGTAGCGCGTTCGTGGGGCTTACAGTTTTACAGAGGCACCGGCTGATTTACGCAGCATTGGGTGAGCTGATGCAGACGGATATTCATGCCTTGTCAATTGAAGCAGAAGCTTCCTGATTCGCATCCTTATCAGCTGGTTGCCCGGTAATCTGCCCTGGCGAAAGATCACGGAACCACGCCATTCCACCCTTCAGCGCGGTGTTCGACCTCCACCGTTGTGTACACTCCGCCGCGCACATTGAATTCGGCAGTCAGGCGCATAAAGCGTGGATCCAGAGCGGCGACCAGATCGTCCAGTATCCGGTTGGTCAGATCTTCGTGAAAACCACCCTGATCCCGATAGCTCCACAGATATAATTTCCAGGATTTCAATTCGACACAGCGCTGATCCGGAATATACTCCAGCAACAAAGTAGCGAAGTCCGGCTGTCCGGTTTTAGGGCACAAACAAGTAAATTCTGGAGTTTCAATCCGGATGGTATAATCCCGCGACGTTTTGGGATTGGGAAATACCTCTAATTCGGTGCTGGGTCGAGTGCTCACGGTAACTCCTTAACATTAAACAAAAATTATCAACGCAGTTTAGCGAGTTCATGAAACAATATTCAACGTGGCACCAGCCCGAAACGAGGCTGACCGGCCAGATACTTACCATGGCAACTACAAATATCGGGTCGCATAGCGGGCCACGCCCGCAGTTGCCGGCCTGTAAGGCTTCAGAGGTTTTGGAGGCATGAGGCTGACGGCGGTCAAGCTGGCGGGCTTCAAGTCTTTCGTCGACCCCACTACTTTCTACGCACCCACCAATCTGACTGGCATCGTGGGTCCGAATGGTTGTGGCAAATCCAATATCATCGACGCTGTGCGCTGGGTCATGGGTGAAGCCTCAGCCAAGATGTTGCGCGGCGAATCCATGGCCGATGTGATTTTCTCCGGCTCATCCAGTCGCAAGCCCGTCGGAACCGCTACGGTAGAGCTGGTATTCGATAATTCGGACGGCCGGGTGGGTGGCGCTTATGCTGGCTACAACGAAATTTCTGTAAAACGCCAGGTTTCGCGAGACGGTGTGTCACTGTATTTTCTCAACGGTAGCCGAGTCCGGCGCAAGGATGTCAAAGATCTGTTTCTCGGCACCGGCCTGGGTTCACGATCCTATTCCATCATTGAACAGGGCATGATTTCCGAGGTAGTGGAAGCACGACCGGAAGAGATTCGCGCCCACCTGGAAGAGGCGGCCGGGATTTCCCGTTACAAGGAACGCCGCAAGGAAACGGAAAGCCGCATTCAGTCGACCCGCGACAATCTGGCACGTTTGTCGGATCTGCGTGAAGAAGTAGGCAAACACCTGAACCGGCTGCAGCGGCAGGCAGCAGCGGCCAATCGCTACCGCAAACTGAAGCAGGAAAAACGCGAACTGGATTCGCGTTTGCTGACCCTGCGCTGGCGTGATCTGAAAGCTGAAGCTGAAAATGGCCAGCAAGGGCTGGCCAGGCTGGAAACCACTTTGCAGCAAAGTGTGGCGGCACAACGCGCAGCCGAGGCTGTGCTGGAAGAAATTCATCAGAAGCAGAATCAATCCAATGAGCAGTTCAGCGAAATCCAGGGCGAGCTCTACACCGTGGGTGGTGAAATTGCCCGGCTGGAACAGGCCATACAGCATGCCCGGGAATTGCATGCCCGGCAAAAAGCAGATTTTGAGGAAACCTCCAGCGCCCTGAACGACATTGAAAAGCACATGGTGCTGGATCGTGCGCAGGTGGAAGATTTGACCAGCGCGCTGGCGGAGGTTGAGCCAGCTTTGCATCATGCAAAAAGTGTGGAAGAAGTCGCTAATGATACTTTGCAAACGGTGGAAGCTGAGGTTCTGGCCTGGCAGGAAACGTTTGAACAGCATCACCAAAGAAGTGCGGATGCGCATCGCCAGGCGGACTTGCAGAAATCCCAGATCAGCAGTCTGGAGCAACGGATGCTTCAAAGCTCGCGGCGTATGGAAAGTTTGCAGCAGGAAACGGCAGGTACTGCAACTTCGGAGATCTTGCGGGCCCTGGAATCTCTGCAACAGGAGGCAAAACAGCTGACCGCTGAAGATACCCAGCGGCAGGCCGCTCTGGACGGCACTCGCGCCGAGCTGGGCAAGCGACAGGCAGCTTTGCGTGAAGCAGAAAAAGCCGCCCAGCAGAAACAACGCGATCTGCATACCGGTGAGGGCAAACTGGAATCGCTGCTGTCGCTGCAGGCTGCGGCTCTGGCTGCAGGTGACAATCAGAAATGGTTGGCCGAGAACGGTCTGCAAAAGGCGCCTCGTTTGGCCAAACTGATCCAGGTCAGCCTGGGCTGGGAAGCCGCCACCGAAGTGGTGTTGGGCCATTGGCTGCAATCGGTTGTGGCTGATGAGAGTGAGAAGCAAGTGCGTGCGCTGGCTCACCTGGATGATTCCGTCGTGGATTTACTGGATAGCAGCTCAGGTCATGTAAAAGCCTTGCCGGGTAGCCTGGCGGAGCAGGTCAAGGGCCCGGATGTGGTGGCGCGCTGGCTTAATAAAGTGCGTTGTGCCGATACACTGGACCAGGCCTGGAACGATCGCGCGGAATTGAATGAGGGCGAATCATTTCTGACCCGATCGGGTGAATGGCTGGGTCAGGGCTGGGTGCGTGTAGCTCGAGGCAAACCTGGTGAGGAAGGTATGTTGGCTCGCGAAAAAGCCATTGCATCGTTGCGTCAGGAGCTGGACCAACTGGGCCCGGAAGTCGCAGCAGCCCACCAACGAATGGAAGAAGAGCGCGAAGCCCTGGCCCAGCTGGAACAAAAAATTCGGGATGACCAGGTAGAGGCGAACATGCTGCACCGGCGTCGAAACGAAGTCGAAGGCCAGGCGCAAAGTCGTCTTACCAACATCCAGTTATTGGATAAACGATCGGCAGCCATTGCAGCCGAGCTTGGCGAATTGCGCCAGCAGTTCGAGCAGGATGAAGTGGCGGTCAAACAGGCACGAGCAGCGGTTGAGCAGTCGGTAGAAGCAATGAATACCCTGCAACAGCAGCGTCAAAGTCTGGACAGTCAGCGCGTAGAATTATTGCAGCGCCGCGAAACAGCTCGTGCTGAGGCAAAAGCCGCGCGGGAAAATCGCCATGAGTATGCGCTGAAGGCAGAATCCCGCCGCGCCAGCCTGGATTCGCTTAGCCAATCATTACAGCGCATGGACACCCAGCTCAGCCAGTTACAACAGCGCTATGTCAGTCTCAGTGAAGAGCTGGCCAAAGTGAAAGACCCGCAACAAGCTCATAAAGCGGAAATGGATGCATTGTTGCAACGGCGGGTGGAAACCGAAAAACGGTTGGCCGGGGCGCGAAGGGGATTACAGGAACTGGAAGAAAATTACCGTCAGAAAGACGGTGAACGGCAGAGCGCGGTCCAGCAATCGGATGAAATACGCGAACAGTTGGAGCGCTACCGTTTGGCCCAGCAGGAAGTGGAGCTGAATACCCGTACACTGCAGCGGCAAGTGGAAGAATTGGGTGGCAACACCGCGGAGATCGTGGCAAGCCTGCCGGAGGAAGCCGATGCCAACGCATGGTCAGCTGAACTCGAAGAACTGCAGGACAAGATCACGCGTCTCGAACCGGTGAATCTGGCGGCTATTGAAGAATACGAGGAAGAGAAAAAACGCAAGGACTACCTCGATGCGCAGGATGCAGACCTCTGTCAGGCACTGGCTACC